>NZ_JAUBTS010000049.1:0-54686 GCF_036705105.1 Microcoleus sp. B9-D4 | reverse complement strand
ACACTCGTAGCCTAAAGGCTACAACTGCGTTTCATCCCCGGCTTAAAAGACCGGGGTTCTCACGCGAGGCGCTATAGTGAAATACCTAGCACTGACCTTTGGTGAGCGTGTAGGCTTCGTGTCTCGTTTGCCGTTGCGGGCGTTGGGTATCTCATTACTGAGATTCGTCACTGAAGACGATCCGAGTCTTACACAGCATAAGAAAGGCTTTTACACCCTTTATCCCTTCTTCGGGAACCCACGCAGAAGCCCTGTTTCCCAAGGCAAAAACTATTTTCGTACAACAAACTTGGATTGTATTTTAGGGTGGGACGTGTCTTACCAACCAGCGGTCTGTTCTTTCCCCCTTTCTCTCGCAGTTGTCCGAAAGCAAGCATATTACTGCTACTGTAGCCTGTTGTTTGCAGTCTAGTGGGTGGGTCGCAACCAGTTATATCTTACACCAATTTCATAAAGTAGCGCTAGATATTACCCCCCCAACCCCCCTTATTAAGGGGGGGCTAAGACTTCATCCATAGCACATCTTTAGAAAAATGGTATTACACGTTTTTTTGCTAGAGAAACAGTAAATTGTCGCTCTTTTTCATAGACCTTGCGAAAGCTTATATCCCGACGCCCAATTGAGTACAATTACAGCGTGGGACTTACGCCAAATTAGTTAACTTAACTTTTGAGGGGGTTTGGGGGAGCGATAAGTCCCACGCTGTACCCTTTGGGTCAGCGTTGGGATATATGGACTCCCCCAAGCAAATTTTATCCGGTCAAACCCGGTAAAATTTGCAAACTAGGTGGATTTTTTATCAGGAATATATATAATGCTAACTGGAGGTGAAAGCAATGCAGCATCAAGCCGTCAAAGTTAGACTGTATCCGACAACTGAACAACAGGCGATATTAGTTCAGCACTTTGGCTGTTCTCGCTGGTGGTGGAATTACGCACTCAATATGTGTATTGAAACCTACAAAGCGACAGGTAAAGGCTTGACCCAAATTGCGTTGAACAAGCTCCTACCCAATCTCAAAAAACAAGAGGAAACACAATGGTTGTCGGAGTGTTACTCTCAAGTTTTGCAATCAACTACGCTCAACTTGGTAACTGCTTACAAAAACTTTTTTGAATCCAGGGCTAAATACCCTAAATTCAAAGCCAAGAAAAACAGGCAGTCAATCCAGTACCCGCAGTCAGTCAAACTTGTTGACTGCTTTCTCAAGTTTCCCGGTCGTGTCGGCTCTGTCAAAGCCAAATTACATCGACCGATTGAAGGGACTATCAAAACCGTAACAGTCAGCATGACTCCTTCAGGGAAATATTATGCCTCCGTGCTGACAGAACTCGAAGGAGACAAGCCAGTTGCTTGCACCGATGGAAAAGTTGCAGGAATTGACTTGGGATTGAAAGATTTTGCTGTTGTCAATGATGGCATCAGGACATCCAAGTATCCTAACCCTAAGCATTTAGCAAAACACGAGCGCAACCTCAAAAGGAAGCAGCAAAAATTAGCCAGAAAGGAGAAAGGAAGCAAATCTAGAAATAAAGCCAGGAAACTGGCTGCTAGGGTTTACGAACGAATTAGCAATGTCCGTCAAGACTACTTGCATAAGCTATCCAGAAAGCTTGTTGACGACAACCAAGTCATTGTAGTCGAAAACCTTCACGTTAAGGGCATGGTTCGCAACCACAAACTAGCTAAAGCAATTTCTGATATAGGTTGGGGGATGTTTGTCAATTTCTTGCATTACAAGCTAGACAGCGAAGGTAAAGTGTTGGTAGAAATTGACCGATGGTTTCCTAGCTCAAAACTCTGTTCAAAGTGTCATTATCAGGTGAGTGAAATGCCATTAGATGTTAGGGCATGGACTTGCCCTAGTTGTGGTACTCATCATGATAGGGACGGAAACGCTTCAATAAATATCAGAGCAGAAGGAATCAGAATGCTATCGGTCTTGGGAACCAGGACTGCTGCTGATGGAGGGGAGGTGAGTCCGAAGCTTGGACGCAAGCCCAAGTTGACGCAATCCCCGTTGAAGTCAGAAGCTCACGCTGTACCTTTATGTCAGCGCTGAGTAGTTCACATGAAGTTCGATCGCTCTACGCACAAGTCTCCCTATGCTGAAACAGCCAAAACCTCAATATTCTGTAGCCTGGATTAGCAAAATAGGCGAAATCCCGCAAGCGTCGTGGGATGCCCTGGCGATGCCACTAAAAACTCCATTTTTGGAATGGGATTGGCTTAACAATCTCGAAGTATCGGGCAGTGCAACAGGTAAAACCGGTTGGCTACCGCATCACTTGACTGTGTGGCGAGACAAACAGTTGATTGCTTGCGCGCCACTTTATGTCAAAAGCCACAGTTACGGCGAATTTGTATTCGATAATCAGTGGGCGGATTTAGCTCAACGTTTGGGTGTTCAATATTATCCCAAATTGATGGGAATGACACCGTTTACTCCGGCTGAAGGCTATCGGTTTTTGATTGCCGAGGGGGAAGATGAAGACGAATTAACCGGAGTAATGGTAAGCGCGATCGACCATTTTTGCGATCGCCACAATATCTCCGGCTGCAATTTCCTTTATGTCGATCCCGAATGGCGCGAAAGAATGGAACGCCACGGTTTCAGCAGTTGGCTGCACCACAGCTATATTTGGCAAAATCAAGGGTATCAAAATTTTGACAATTATTTAGGCGCATTTAATGCCAACCAGCGCCGCAATATCAAACGCGAACGCAAAGCAGTTGATCAAGCTGGTTTGTTGGTAAAAACGCTGACGGGCGATGAAATTCCCCAAGCCATGTTTGGTCAAATGTATGCTTTTTATGAGAATACTTGCGACAAATTTGGTTGGTGGGGAAGCAAGTATCTGACTAAGCGATTTTTTGAACAGTTGCACCACAATTATCGCGATCGAGTTTTATTTGTAGCCGCCTACGACAAGGAAGATGACAGACAGCCGATGGGTATGTCTTTTTGTTTGTATAAGGGCGATCGACTGTACGGGCGTTATTGGGGAAGTTTGCAGGAAATCGACTGCTTGCACTTCGATGCTTGTTACTATACGCCGATCGAATGGGCGATCGATCGGGGCATCCAAAGCTTCGATCCCGGTGCCGGCGGGCGGCACAAAAAACGGCGTGGCTTTCCAGCTACGCCCAATTATAGTTTGCACCGATTTTATAACAACCGTCTGGCCCAAATTCTCAAGTCTTATATCGGTCAAATCAACGAAAGAGAACAGCAAGAAATTGATGCAGTCAACGAGGATTTACCTTTTACTAAGTTACCTCCTTTGTTACTCGGCGAGTGACGGTTGACTGGGAATTGGGAATTGTAAATTAGTAACAGCCCATCGGTGTCAACCTAATACTAAAACCCTGTGTATATCTCGTTTGTATCAAAGTTTCGATTCCCCTAAATCCCCCTTAAGAAGGGGGAATTTGAATGCTCTTCCCCCTTGATTAATGGGAGTTAGAGGGGACGTAAGAATACTCTTGTCCCACCCCCTACTCCCCTTATTAAGGGGGGTTAGGGGGGATCGAAACTCAACTATAAACGATATTTATTATGGATTTTAGTCTTAAGTTGACACGAATGATAACAGTCAACAGTCAACAGTCAACAGTCAACAGTCAACAGTCAACAGTCAACAGTCAACAGTTAAACTAATTCAAAATTACCTTGCCATCTTCCTGAATTTGCAGCGATTTTGTATCAGCGTCCAAGTCAGTTGTCGCCCCGAAACTGACTTGCAACATTCCCGGCATCGCGGTTGCTTGGGGGCGAACCAGCAGCAATCCGCCGTCTGGGCGCTGGTAAGTGAGAGTGATTGGCACTTTGAGGGCTTGAAGCAAAATTTCAGATTGTTCGCCCAGAGTGCGCGGCTGGGTGACGCCTACGATTTGATAATTGATGACAGCATTGGTGGTATTCACCAGTTTAATTACTATCATGCCTTCGGCAGGCGTAACTCGCGCACTGGGCATGGGGAAGCGGGGAGGCGCGTCTGTTGGTGTAGAGGGCATCCCGCTGGGGCCCGGACTGGCAGCCGGAGTTGGTTGGCTGACGGGTTCTTCAGTGGCTGCGGGAGTTTCTGCGGGTTGGGAAACGGGTTTTCCTTGTTGGGGCGGTGGGCCGCCGGCCTGGGAAAGTGTTGCGAGACTAACGAGTAAACCGACGCAGGTGGCTGCTAGCAAGCTGATTTTTTTAAACGGTAGATTGTGGCGAAACATAAATAACTCCTCACAAGTTTGATCGAGGTTGTCCAACAAAGTTCATGTTAATCTATGCGGGAATTGAATTTTAATAGCTTGGTTTGGGCCAGAGGTAAGAAGAATCAGGCTTGAGGGGGAGATTTTTTTTTAACCGCAGAGGGCGCGGAGGGCGCAGAGGAGGAGGGGAAGAGGGGAAGTTTTAGAGGTGAGATGCTTCTGATTTGTGGGCGGGGAGGGTGACGGTAACGGCTGTACCTCGATCGACTTGGCTGTCAATGCGGATTTGGCCACGGTGATTTTCGACAATTGCTTTGGCGATGGCTAATCCTAAACCGGAACCAGCGGCGCTGCGATGGGTGCGGGCGGGATCTGCGCGGTAGAATCGATCGAACAAATGCGGCAGGGCTTCTGCGGAAATTCCGATGCCGGTGTCTGTTACTTTGATTTGCAGCGCTGGATTTAAGATCGGCGAATTTCTTTTGTGTTTACCTGCGAGTTGCAATTCTACTTCTATTTGGCCGCCAGAGGGGGTGTACTGCACGGCGTTGCTGACGATATTGGTAAACAGTCGGGCTAGTTGATCCCAGTCGCCCAACAGTGTAAAGTTGTCCTCAGCGTTGGGCCGATCGACAATTTCCAAAGAAAGAGAGAGATTTTGGGTTGTGGCGATCGCCTGTTGTTCTTCAATTACCTCCATCAGCAAAGCATCGAGAGGAACCTCAATCCACTGCTGCTGCACGATGCCGCTGTCTTGTCTGGCTAAAAATAACAAATCGTCAACCAAGCGCCCCAAACGGCGCGTCAGGCGTTCGATAACTTGTAGCTGTTGATGCTGCTGCGGTTCGATATCCGGTTCCGCCAAAGCTACTTGGACGTTAGTTTGAATAGTGGCGATCGGATTTCTGAGTTCGTGAGAAGCATCCGCGGTAAACTGTTTGAGACGCCCGTAAGACTCCCGCACCGGTGCCATCGCCAATCCCGACAGCAGCCAGCCAATAGCCGCCACGCAAATTAGAGTTAAACCCGCGCCCAAAATCAAATCGAGAATTAATTGGCGGATGGGTTTTGTCACTTCAAACCAAGGATGGCTGACTCGCAAATATCCCAGAACTTGGCGGCCGATTTGTACTCGCTGCGTTACTTGTCTGAGGGAATAGTTTTGAGTTGTCCGAATGCTAATTGGTTTGGTAGAAACACGATTTGTATTTTGTGCAATAGACTTTTCACTACCTAAATTTAGATTTTCCTGCCAACCTGCATTCAAACCGCCATCAAAACCTCTTCTTTCTCCCCTCTGCGCCCTCTGCGCCTCTGCGGTTAAATCCCTCTTCTCTCTTTCCTCTAAAAACCGAATAGTTTCCATATTCATCCGTGTATCCGCGTTCAAATCCGTGTCGTGCTTTTTTACCCTTAGCGAAGTCGAAGGCTCTTCTGCCTGATTTTTACCCTCAAACTGCAACTTATTATTAATTATCCAAACTGTTTCGCCGGTGCGGTTAGCGTGAATCGGAATATTCAGCGGTTCCGATAATGTAGACCACAGCAATTCGCCCGTAGGACTGAACCATTCTAAATCAATGTGGTCATCTTCTACTGCATCGGTGCTATCTCGAAAACTCGCTTGAATATTAACTTGCAACTTATTTTTATCTTTGGTATTAGGGAAAGTTGGCTGCTCGATAACGAGAGTTCGCTCTATTACTTCGACAACATGATTGAGGGTGTCATCAATGCGATCGATCAAAGTAGTGCGGACGTAGAAATAGAAACCAGTGGCGAATACAAGTAACAATACAGCAGTAACGGCAGTGTACCAAATAGCGAGGCGGCGGCGGGTAGCTTGGAACATATTGCGAAAGAAGTTCGGCAACTGATTTTGTAATGGATTCAATAAATTTAACCAATTTCATAACTATAGCAAAACCATTTGATTTGTAAACAATCGATTCAATGAGCACAAGCGTTTCAGGTGGTTCTACATTCATGACTCAAATAGACTTGCTATATAACCTTCTTCTATTATTTTCTTCTCTTCTTCTCTTCCTTCGTGACAAGAGCGCTTACGCGCCGCTTCGCTTACACGCCTTCGCGGTTCGTTAAAAAAAGCCTTGTTCGCAAACGATCTCAAAAAACTCTAACAACTTTCCCTTCTTGATACTTCAGACAGATGTCGAGAGAGCAGTCAGCGTAGTAGTCTTATCGCGAAACTTTTTAGGTAAAAGCCTGTGAACAAATTTTTATTTCGAGCTGCGATCGGGCTATTAATGGCATTTTTTGGGGCAATCACCTATTTTACAAACGACGTACAAAATCCGGTAACTGGAGAGAGACAGCGGGTGCAGCTTTCTCCCCGCCAAGAGATAGTTTTGGGATTGCAGGCGCGAGATCAAATGGCCGCCAAGCACGGGGGGCTTTATCCCAGCCAAAGTATTCAGCAGTATGTCGATCGAGTAGGAGCACGAGTTGTCAACGGTTCGGTGGCGAAACAAGCGGGTTATCCGTTTGAATTCCACCTGCTGCGAGACGCCCAAACTGTCAATGCTTTTGCTTTACCGGGGGGACAAGTTTTCATTACTGCGGGGCTGCTGCGGCGACTGAATTCCGAGGCTCAGTTGGCCGCTATACTAGGGCACGAAAGCGGTCACGTTGTGGCGCGCCACGGTGCGGAACACTTGGCAAAACAGCAGTTGGGCAGGGCTTTGGTAACGGCGGTTGGGGTGGCTACTAGCGATGATCGCGGGGGCGGGCAGCAGGCAGCATTAATTGCTCAAGCTGTCAATCAAGTTGTCGGTTTGCGGTACGGTAGATCGGATGAACTTGAGAGCGATCGGCTCGGTTTTCGGTTTATGACGGAAGCGGGTTACGATCCTAGAGGTATTGTTGAGGTGATGCAAATTCTCGGTTCAGCTAGGAAGGGCGAAGCGCCGCCAGAGTTTTTAAGTTCTCACCCTAACCCTGAAAACCGAGTTCAAAAGTTGCAAGCTTTAATCGCGCAAAATTTCCCTAACGGCGTTCCAGCTAATTTGATGTCTGGACGCGAAGAGTTTGCTAAAAATGTGTCGGGCGGTTAGCAATAATTGCATCGGGCTTTACAAAAGTTATTACTATAGGCGGATCTAAGTTCGGCTTTGATTTGACACGATCGACTTAATGAGCGATCGAGCAATTGGAAAGTTGAAAACCATGATTGAATCTTGGATGATTATCGGCGGCGTGACTTTCTCAGTCGCGTTCGGTACTCTGTTTTTTAAACTGCGCGATATTAACTGGGCAGTCAAACTTCAAAGACCGGATTGGATGTTTTTTGAGCCTGCTATTCCGTTAATTTGGACGGTGATTTTTGCTTGCGGGGCCGGCAGCGCTACTTTCGTGTGGGAACAGGAGCCAGGGAGCCTTAAAAATTGGCTGCTGATAGCTTTGTACTTGCTTTTAGAAATTGTCACAGTTGCTTATATTCCTGCTACTCTCAGAGCCAAAAGTCTCAAAGTAGGGACGATTTTGGGAGGGGCTGGCGAGATTTTGGGATGTGTGTTGACGTTGGCTGTTTTGCCGATTTCTCAAACCGCCGCTTTGTTACTTTTGCCTTACGTGATTTGGGGTGCGATCGGCACTTATACCACTTGGGAAATGATTCAATTAAACCCAGAAGCTGCATAAATATTCGGTGATATTCGGCGCACCCTACATACTATAACCCTCTTCTCTTCCTTGGTGTCCTTAGCGTCTTCGCGGTTCGTAAAAAAAAACATTGTTAATAATAGTAAATCCGTGCTAGCGGGTTAACCCACCCTATCAAGTGAGGAAATCCGCTTAACAGTGTGTGGGTATTGGATGAGAAAATAGAGGAATAAAACTGGTTTAAATCAAAGGATGACAGTTATCAATGGCTATTAAAGACCAGCCCCAAGCACCTCGTTTTCGCCAAATTAGCAATATTTTGTTATTGCTCTCAAGTCTGTTTCTGCTGGCAAACATCTTTTTACCGAATTTGTTCGGCCCCCAAATTCCGCAAGTGCCTTACAGCTTGTTCGTTCATCAAGTGCAAGAACAAGATGTAGTCAGAGCTTCGGTAGGTCAAAATGAAATTCGCTACCAACTCAAAGGCGAAGGCGATAAACCCGGTCAAGTGCTCTCCACTACGCCGATTTTTGACCTGGAATTGCCTAAACTTTTACAAGAAAAAGGTGTTGAATTTGCGGCAACTCCCCCTTCCAAAAATGGCTGGATTGGCAGTGTTTTAAGCTGGGTGGTTCCGCCGCTGATTTTTGTGGCGATTTTTCAATTTTTCATGAATAGGCAGGGTGGCGGGCCTCAGGGTGCGCTCTCGCTCGGCAAAAGCAAGGCTAAGGTCTATGTAGAAGGCGAGTCGGCTAAAATTACTTTTGCTGATGTGGCTGGAGTAGAAGAGGCTAAAACTGAATTAGTCGAAGTTGTTGAATTCCTGAAAACTCCTGACAGATTTACAGCAATTGGCGCAAGAATTCCGAAAGGCGTGCTGTTAGTCGGGCCTCCGGGAACTGGGAAAACTCTGTTAGCTAAAGCAGTAGCTGGTGAAGCTGGCGTGCCGTTTTTTAGCATCTCCGGTTCGGAGTTTGTGGAACTGTTTGTAGGTGTTGGTTCTGCCAGAGTTAGAGATTTATTCGAGCAGGCTAAGAAACAGGCTCCTTGTATTATTTTCATTGATGAATTGGACGCGATCGGCAAATCTCGTAGCAGTAACGCTAGCTTCGGTGGGAATGATGAGCGCGAACAAACTCTCAATCAATTATTAACTGAAATGGACGGGTTTGCGGCGGGCAATACTACGGTAATTGTTCTGGCTGCAACTAACCGCCCGGAAAGTTTGGATGCTGCTTTGTTGCGCCCAGGCCGTTTCGATCGCCAAGTTTTAGTCGATCGCCCCGATTTATCTGGCCGCGAAGAAATTTTGAACATTCACTCTCAAAAAGTGAAGTTGGGCCCGGATATTGACTTGAAGGCCGTGGCCGCTCGCACCCCCGGTTTTTCGGGCGCAGATTTGGCAAATTTGGTCAATGAAGCTGCTTTGTTGGCGGCCCGCAACAAACGACTAACTGTAGCGCAGGAAGACTTTTTTGAGGCGTTTGAGCGCGTTGTGGCCGGCTTGGAAAAGAAAAGCCGGGTACTCAATGAAAAAGAGAAAAAGATTGTGGCTTACCACGAAGTCGGGCACGCGATGGTGGGTGCTGCGATGACTGGCGGCGGCGAAGTGTCAAAAATCTCGATCGTCCCGCGCGGTATGGCTGCTTTGGGTTACACGTTGCAAGTACCGACTGAAGACCGTTTCTTGTTAGATGAATCGGAGTTGCGCGGTCAAATTGCTACACTGCTTGGAGGGCGATCGGCCGAGGAAGTCGTGTTTGGTAGCATTACTACTGGCGCTTCAAATGACTTGCAAAGGGCGACTGATTTAGCTGAACGGATGGTGACAACTTACGGGATGAGTAAGGTTTTGGGGCCTCTAGCTTACGATCGAGGTCAACAAGCAATGTTCCTCAATGACGGTATGGGAAATGCCCGCCGCGCTGTCAGTGCTCAGACTGCTGAGGCGATCGACCAAGAAGTGAAGGAAATTGTCGAAACTGCACACCAGCAAGCTGTGGATATTCTGAAAGCAAATCGAGAATTGTTGGAAACAATTACGCAGAAACTGTTGGAAACTGAGGTGGTGGAAGGTGACGCACTTCGCGAATTCCTCCGTCAAGTGCGGCCTTTAGATAAGGTTGCGGCTTCAGTTTAACAGGGTTGAATAGGACTTACCCATGAGAGTCCAGAAACCGGGTTTTTACCAGAAGACGCGCTGTAGGCGGCAGATTCAGAAAAAACCCGGTTTCTAGATTGGGAGTGCGTAACTCCTGTTAAATTAAACCGTTGTAGAGTTAATTTAGTTTCAAATTTGTTCAGGATTTATCCCCATTTCTCGTAGTTTTTCAGATAGGCGATCGGCTTTTTGCTGTGCTTGTTCCATCTGTCTTGACAACTCCACATAAGACAAAAATTTCAGTCCGTCGGGACGATAAATTTCCAAGTCTCCCGATGCAGTTTCAAAACGTATCTCCAAACGCGGACTTACCCAACCTTCTATTGATTCAATATAGTTGAGTTCTCCGTCACTTCGCACCCAACCCATTAACTCATTATCCTCTGGAGCATAGATATAATATTCTTCGACTCCATAATTCTCGTAGAACTTAAACAGCTTAAACATTTCTCCCAGTCGGTTGCCGGGGGAGATGATTTCAAAGACAACTTGCGGCGCAATATTATCTTCCAGCCACTGTTGGTATGAACCTCTATCGCCTTTTGGTCTGCCAAAAGCTACCATAATATCAGGTGCTTGGCGTGTTTTGTTATCTCCTTCGACGGGATACCACAGCAAGTCACCTGCTACAAAAACATTTTCGTTGTCTTTGAATAAAGCATCTATTCCGCCTTGAATTTTGACGATTAATTGGAACTGTTTGGTGTTGTCAGACATTGGTTTTCCGTCGCTGTCTGGGTAGATGATTTCTGGCAAGGTTTGAGTAGGAATTGTTGCGGTCATGGGATGACTCCATTGCTAGCAGCATCAATTTATATTTTATATCTATTTTATACGACTTACGCATTGAGCATAGAAACCGGGTTTTTATTGATATTGGTGCAACATCTCAGTTACAACCCTTTGATATACTGCCTGAATACAGGTGGGAGAGTGTAAAGACTTTCCTGTTTTTCTATAAAGCAGCGCCGTGATAAAGATTGCAGCGCGTTGAGTAAATCTGATGAGGATATTTGTCCTTTTTCTAGTAATTTTGCTAGGTTGACTGGCTGGTTTTCCCTAGCCAACAATGACATAACTTGTTTTTCTAGTTCGGAAGTGCGATCGTACTGCTGCTGTAAAACATCTTTCAAATCTTCAGGTAACAATATGCTATCATCTATTAATAACTCAGTCGCGCCGATTCCCAACTCTTGAATCAAAGTCGCCACGCTTTTTAACCATAGCGGGTTGCCTTCATAGCGGTGAATGAGTGCTTCACTGTTGTCGCTTTCTTCTAACCCACAATCTCTCAGGATTTCCCGTCCGGCTGCGATGTCTAAACCTTTGAGTTGTAAGGTACGAATGGGAGTAGTTTGGTTTTTAAATTTAGTCACTTCTCTGGGTTGTTCCCAACCGATTAGCAGAAAGCAACTTTGATGGGATAATTTTTCTATCTGTTTGAATAAAGAGCGATATGATTCGGATTCAGGTTTGTATTTTCCTGCCAATTCGCCGCTACAGAAAAGGTTGTGAAGGTCATCCAAGACTATTAAACAGCGATGTTTTTGTAAATACTTAATTAGTGGTAAGCGTTTCGGGTTAGTTGCAGGAGAATCTAGCTTTTCTGACTGCGCTAAAAACTGTATTAGTTTATGTTCAAATTCATCAGGCGTGCGGGATGCGTCTATGCTCCACCAAATAACGTACTCAAATTCATCTTTTATTTGCTGTACGAGTTGCACTGCTAGGGTTGTTTTGCCGATGCCGCTGATGCCGGTGAGGGCTATGAGGCGGCTGTGTTGTTGTAGAATCGATGTTGTGAGGGTTTGGAGTTGGGGGGTGCGATCGAAGAAATCACCCAACTCTGGCATCTCGCTTAAATCTTGATGTAGAGTTTTGGTTTGTTGTGGGTTAGATGTTTCCTGATTTGGTAGGTTTGAGTTTGGGATATTTGGTGGGTATCTAGCTTCTCCACAGATGTTAACACTGTTAATTTGCACAGATTCTTCTTGTGCAACATTTGAATATATCGAAACTTGTAACCTCTCCATTGCCGAGCGAAAATTCGATTTACTAACTTTTTCCCCCAACTCTTGTGAAAGGCTTTGCCATAATTCCATTCCTACCTCTCTAACACGAGCCTCAGAGAGGTTAACGTCCTTGGCAATCTCGTTGTAATCCTCATGTTGCCATGTCCCGCGCAGGATTTTCTCTTGTAAGTCATTGAGATGCTTACCTGTTTTAGCAAACACCATATCGTCTGCGAGTTTTACCATTTCCTTAAGGTTCATAGAGTCGGGTAGATGTCAGGGTTGGTTGTATTGTACCCAACATTTGCCAACATTTCCCAACATTTCCCAACATTTTTTATAGAGGGGGAGTTGAAGTAGCATACAAAAGTCCCAATAAAATTTAGCATTTTGGGCTAGACAAACCTTTGATTTATAAGGATGATGGAATTAGACTGCAACCTGTAGTTTAACACATACTTAGACCTTAAGTCCGTGTTATTTCTCATAGTTAGTGGAGAAAATCAAAATGCGAAAGATCAATTTGCTTGAACTTCCGAAGCGTCAGGTGTCTCTGAAATCAGCAGAAAGTTTGACAGACCAGCAGTCAACAGCCGAATTTGCCAAAAATGTTTGGGTAGAGAACATTTCAGCAGAACAGTTTTTAGGGCATATGAAGAACAAAGTTCCATGCCCACCTTATGACTAAATCTGTTAAGAGAGCAAATTTGATGCGAGATCTATAGTAGGAAACACCTCTTTGTGATTAATGAATAATCCAAACCAGAAAAATACGGAAGTATCACACATACCTACAAAGCATACTAGACAGATCTCGCTTTTTTAAAATCTAAACTTTTATAGTCCTTTATTTGAAATAATCCTATGATGAAACCTGAGCTTCTCAGTATAGTTTGGCATATCACAAACAGGTGCAATCTTGATTGTAGCTACTGTTTTACAGATTCAGTAGCAAAAGTTATGGACTTACCTACTGTTCAAATGCTAGAGATTGTGGAACAAGTCAATAGTCTGCCAGTTCAGCATATCTCTCTTATTGGTGGTGAGCCTTTTGTTAGAGATGATCTCCATGAGATTATTACTGCCTTAAGAAAAGATATTCTGATTAATATAGATACTCATGGGCTTTTTATTCCAAGCAGATGGCATAAAGACTATGAAGCAAGATTGAATCACGTCTCTGTTAGCGTAGATGGACCAGAGCAAATACACAACTTGCAAAGACGAGGATATAAGCAAGTAATTGAAGCCATTGATTATATGATTAATCGTGGTATTAAAGTTTTTACTACCCTCACAGTTACAAAGGATAGTATTGCTTTTGTAAAAGAAACAGTAGATTTTCTAATTAAAAGAGGTGTAAGCCAAGTAACAGTAGGTCAAGTAAAAAAACTAGGTCGTGCTAGCTTAATCCCATCCTCTAAGAATATATTTCTTACAGAGGAAGATCATCTTACTATGGTGAACACCATGAAAGACTTGAGGCAAAAATATGATAGCACGCAATTGAAATTTTATAGCTGGTACAGTAAGGTATTTTTTAATGACTTGAATGGTGAGATGCCGCCATCATGCTTGTGTGGATTTGCTAGAGCAACAATTAAGCATGATGGTTCAGTAGTACCCTGTGAGTCTCTTGCATACCCTCCGCTTGATGTTGAATACTCATTTGAGTTACCGAACTTAAATAAACAGAAATTAGAAAATATTTTTGAAGATTCATATCTATTCAGTTATTACCGTTCAGCAACCACAGACTTTCTTCCACACAAGTGCAGCTCTTGTCCTTTCCAATCGAGATGTAATCACACCTGTCGAACAGAAGCTCTTTTTGAAACAGGTGATATTCTGGGAGTAAGTTCTTCTTGCCAAGTTGTGTAGACCTTGTAGGTTGAGTTTCATTGCATCAACCCAACCTCTTTTTTTACTCACAATCTTATCCATTTCCACCATTCCAATACGATGATTGTACTGGTAGCGATCGCCCCTCACGCATCAAAAGCGATCGCATCCAACCAATACAGCAATTACATTATGATTGGTCTGGCGATCGAATTGGGCTGATAAAAGGCTAATGGCAAGACTCTATTATCGAGGCATGGCAGAAGAAAACGGCAAACCCAAAATGGGACGCAACGCGAGGCTACTGGGAGTCAGACCCAGTATTGACATTGATGTTGAGCAAGTGCCCAAAGACTGGTTGGATGAACAAGGTTATTTACCACCAGAAACAGAACGCAAGTCTTCAGAGGAGTCTGTCACTGTAGCCATTAGAAACACAAAAGGAATGTCTGTATCTCTCTCTATCGAAGGCTTACCACCATTCAGCAAACCCCCCAAAATTTGGCGGAACAGGAAAAGATCCTCTTTGGCAGATTGACGACAGCAAGATCGTCGGAGATATTGAAGCTGTGCAAGATAGTCCAACTCATGTCAGTATTTTGCCAAGGGCTACAATGCTTTTAGAGAAATATGAAGCAGCCCTGGCCCAGACACAGAATGAATGGGAGAAAGTTTGATAGTTTAATTTAGTCAACAGGAGAACAGCAATGGCATGGGTGTTTAGCTTATCGGCTGAATGTGGCACAAAGCAATCTGAAGCACAGCAATTTGCTCAATATTTCAATGAAATTTCCTGGGTGATCTCAAACGGTACACATTCCCAATGTCGGGCAGAAACTTTTCAGGACATAGAAGAAAATTGGTGGTGTCGAGTTTGTCCAAGTGGCATCAGTGAGATTGGGATTGACACTCCAGAAAGTGCTTATTTAATGACGGAAATAGGTATACTTCTGTATCAGAGTTTGCGGTTTGCTCCACCGTTTCGCTATGCTTTAGTTGGTATGGAAGTAGATGAGTTTAGAACCTACAGCGAATTGATTGAAGAGCCTGCCTTGGTTTTTCCTGGATTGGTTTTAGCTGAAGCTGTTTGGCAAGCAACGGGAGCATCCTCGGTTTTTCGAGCGTTCAGTCTTGGATATGTTTGGAAGCCCTATGAAGGTGAAGTTTATAGACCACTACTAGCCTCGCCTGACCTAAAAAACAAGCTTGATGAATTGCTGAGGGTGGGGTAAATCCTTTTAGTGGAGACATTGCCCCCCACCATCTAATTTACACCCAAAAAACCCAATCAACTCAGTAGTTTTCCCGATCGCACCCTCAAATCTTTAGGCGGTTTTACTTGCCTTCTTCTTTTTTCGATAGCGCGATTCTGCTATTGTTTGTTTGGTAAACTCTATTTCCTCAAAATCGACCTGCATCACAGCCGTCTTAAACTCCAGACCCAAAACACAGCTAATTTCAAGGAGTTCCATATAACTAGCACCTTGATAATCTTTCTTCTCGTGTTCCTTAAGGCGTTCAGGGTCCATATCCAACCTTTCTGCTAGTTCTTCCACGCTGATTTTTGCTGCCATTCGAGCTTTAATTAAAGCATCTGATAGTTTATTGAAATTCTCAACTACAAGTTCGATCGGCTTACTCTTATCCCACGCCATCAATCGTTCATATTCTGCTATTTCTTCGTGCAACTGATCCAAATGGCGCTGGATCGAACCTCTACCAGCATCCCATTTGAGGAAGTCCTTTCTTTTTGCTTCTTCATCCCGCTCCATTGCTGCTATAGTTCTGTTGAACTTTTCTACCCATTCTTTGCTGACTTCATACTGTAATTCATTTTTGATCATGGTTCCCACCTCATTAAATCTATCGCTATAATTCCTTTCTTATTTTTGTCTCTGTCAACTTGAAAAAATTCAAAGGAATTCTGACCGTAATTGCCTACAGGTTCGTCGGAGGGAAAAATCTCCCCTCTATACTTAGCTTTTTGGGCATTTCGATCGTAGTGATTGAACAATCTAGGAGCATTGATTCTCAAATATTCCCTATCTACAGTTTCGCGATCGTAACAAGCATCAAAATCATTAGGGGTTTCTTCGCTGGTAACAAAACTACCATTAATATAGATAGTTCTAGCACCTGCTGCTTTTAACTGGGTCATTGCCAGTTTCAAGCCCCGTATCATGTTCTCTCTTTTAACAGTCGTGCCAAATCTCTCCTTAAACTCCTCCCATTCGCAAAAATGAACTCCCCGTGGTAGATTGCCGTTTTCATCGAATTCTGGAATCACTTACTCACACCCGCGCCGCAAATTAGTTGTTCGAGTCGATCGTACCACAGCTATCATTATAAACATACAGAAACCCGGCTGCTTCAAAACACCGGGTTTCTAAATATTGTTGCTGCATTTTCGACAGATCAAACTCCGTTTATGTAAGCCATAACTGGAGTACCTTGCTGCTGCTGCGCGATTTCCAAAAGCCGCTGAATTCGCTCCTCTGTCGGCGGGTGAGTGCGGAAAAGTGACTGCAAACCTTTAGTCGAAAAAGGATTCACAATTAGCAGCGGCGACATCGCAGGATTGCCGTGCATCGGAATTTCATGACCCATTTTTTCCAATTTTTGCAGCGCGTTTGCTAAACCGATGGGGTTATTGGTAATTTCCACCGCACCGCTGTCTGCTGCAAATTCCCTCGTCCGAGAAATCGCCATTTGAATTACGGTTGCTGATAGCGGTGCTAAAATGATTAAAAACAGCAAACCAAACGGATTCGGGCCTTGTCTGCTATCCCGCGTCACCGGGCCGTAAAGCGCTCCAAAAGTCAGAATTCGCCCGACAAATGTAATCGCGCCGGCAATTGTTCCTGCAACTGCTTGAGTCAGAGTGTCGCGGTTGCGGATGTGCGTGAGTTCGTGCGCTATAACACCTTCCAATTCTTCCCGGGAAAGCAGATTCATGATGCCTTCAGTAACTGCTATTGTCGCGTGTTCCGGGTCTCTTCCTGTGGCGAATGCGTTCGGAGATTGAGTGGGAACTACAAAGATTTTCGGTACGGGAATTTGGGCTTTTTCACTCAGCGATGCTACCATATCGTAGATTTCTGGTGCTTCGCTGCGGGCGATCGGCTGAGCGCGGTAAGCCATTAACGCTGCCGTGTCGGAATAGTACCAAGAGCTAAAACTTGAGAAGGCGGCTAGCGCTAAACCGATGTAAAGTCCTTGCTCGTTGCCGATTAAATAATAACTTCCTAAAACGAAAAGGCCGCTTAGGAGTCCTAAGAGAGCGGCTGTTCTGAGTTGATTTGTTCCTAACATGGCTGGTTGAGGGCGATCGAGATTTTGATATTTTTGAGCTTGTTATTAGATTTCCATACTTGGGGGCGATCGCGTCTCTATCTGCCGAAATAACTGCTGCCGCCAATAGTAGTATTTCACCTTTTCAGTAAGAAACTAGAAATCCATCGGGAGGCTCTCTCGCCTGCTCTCAAGAGGTGGCAGAGCCGTAGGATAAGCTGTTGTGCATTTAAATTGTATATTTCGAGTCCCCATCAAAAATCCTCAAATCCTCTCCCCCTCTCCTCTTCTCCCCCTCTCCCTCTCTAATACCATAGGCAATCTAGATGCAACACAGCTTATGACATTTCCAGTCTGAACCTGGAAACGAGATTAAAAACAAAATAAACGCAGACAATCTTAAATTCATCTGCGTTTACCTGCGTTCATCTGCGGTTGAATTCTCCAACCCTAAACCGCTTGCACCTGCTTTTCCTCAACAGAAACAGGTTCTTGATATACAGTTTGAGACTCATTAGCCAAAAAGTCAGCCAATTGAGCTTCAATTTCATCCCGCACAATCTGGCGGTATTCCAGGAAATGCTCGTTGTGAGCACACACTGTTAAATAATGATCCCAAACCGCAGGATTGCGCTTGAGAATGCTGAACAAATGATGCCAGAACTTCCACCGAGTTTTGCGCTTGACTCCCTGCCGCCAAACCACAGTTAGCAGTGCTCGCAAGTCGATCCAACTGGGAACTCTTGCAGGTATATTTGCTGTAGGTGCACCCAACATTAAGAAATGGCGATAAGTTCGGTCTAAATATTTCTCAGCATCGTACACTTCGCAGAATGCCTCGACATATTCGCGGGCAATATCTTCGAGAGGCCGCGTCGGAATGAAGTTCATCAAGGTAGTCTGGTTGAGGTTGCCAGATTTGTCGCGCAACCGCCCTTCTTTTGCGAGTCTGTGGGACAATGCCGTATGTGGCAAAGCTTGCAGCATTCCAAAGGTTGTGCTCGGAATGGCTGCTGCTTCGGCAAACTTGACAATCCGCTGACCGGCACCGGGTTTTTCGCCGTCAAATCCGATGATAAATCCGGCCATTACTCGCAAACCGGATTTGGCAATTAACTCTACGGATTCTATCAAAGAATTGCGGGTATTTTGGAATTTTTTGGTCATTTGCAAGCTTTCTTCATCGGGAGTTTCAATCCCTAGAAACACTGCATTGAAATTGCAAGCAACCATCATGTCCATCAATTCTTGGTCTTGGGCTAAATCGATGGATGCTTCTGTGTTGAAAGTAAACGGAAATTTGTGTTCTTCTTGCCAGACTTTTAAGTCTTTTAGCAACAGTTTGACGCTGCGTTTGTTGCCGATAAAGTTGTCGTCTACCATGAACACGCCGCGCCGCCAGCCCAAGTTGTAGAGATAGTCTAATTCTGCTATCAATTGTTGGGGGTTTTTGGTGCGAGGTTTGCGGCCGTAGAGGACGATGATATCGCAGAATTCGCACTGGAAAGGACAGCCGCGCGAAAATTGAATTGACATCGAGTCGTAGGCGTCTAATTCCAGCAAGTCGAAGCGGGGGACAGGGGTTGTGGTAACATCGGGTTTTACGCCGTCCGATCGATAAATTCCGCTTTTTTCACCGCGCCCTATTGCTTCGACGAACATCGGCAAGGTGATTTCGCCTTCGTCGAGAATCAGGTAATCTATGCCCGCTGCTTGAGGTTCTTCGGGTACGGATGTCGGGTAAGGGCCGCCGCAAGCTACGGATTTACCGCGCCGTTTTGCTTCGCGAATTATGTCTAGCAAATCTTCTTTTTGGACAATCATTGCCGAGAGAATAACGAGCTCTGCCCATTCCCATTCTGCTTCGGTGATTTGTCTGATATTGCGATCGACTAACTTAAATTCCCATTCTTGGGGTAAAATAGCTGCTACTGTTACCAAACCCAGCGGTGGCAGCAGCACTTTACGATCGACTAATTCTAGGATTTTCTCGTAAGACCAAAATGTTTTCGGAAACAGCGGGTAAACTAGAAGAACTCGCATTATATGTTAAACCTCACATCAGTAAACAACTTGCGATCGGGCTGGCGTGTTTGAAAGTTCGATCGACTCTCAAGACTTCATGTTAAGGCTAAAATTACGATCTTGCACTCGATCGAATATCTGGCGAGGGGTCACACCCCCTAAAACCCACAAATGGAGCGCAATTTTTAGCTTGCAGTTCCCTGTTAAAGTTTGCAAATGCTGATATCTTATCGTATTTGACCGTTAATTGACGATAATCGCATTTAAAAAGCATGGGACTAAGGCAAAAAAGAACTTCAAACAGTAAATTACTCGTTTGGTACACACGAATCACCCTACATTACTCGTTTGGTTCCCATTCCTTCTTCCCTCGAACCTCTTCCTTCTTCTTGACATCCGTTACATCCGTTACATCCGTTACATCCGTTACATAATCCGTTGCCGAACTGCCCTTTTCCTTCTAATTTGAATCTTTGCCGGGAATCCCGCTAGTTCTTAACATATCGGCCACTGTGCCGCAGTAACTCGGCATTCCTATGCTTTCGGGATTCACAAGATTTTGATAGGTAAAATGGCGGTAGCTGATGCAAAATCTATCCCAAGCAGCCATCTGAATTCGGAACAGCCAAATAAAGAAATCGGCCATCCGAGGTGACAGAGTAATCCGAAAAAATATCTTTTTATTCAAATACTTGCAAGCTTGTTCTACCACTTCATTAGCTGTAATCGCCGGATTTCCTAGCACAAAATGTCGCGGTTCCTCGGAAGCAGGTGGATGTTCAACTAAATAATTAACTACTTTAGCAATATCTGCGCCGTGGATGAAGTGAAAACTGCCATCTGCCTTAAACCAGCGAATCAAACCAATCCATTTTGCGACAAGTGGCAGGCCAGAGGACAAGTGAGAGACTGGTTTTTCTGCGTCTCCTCCCAATACTAATGTCGGGTAAAGTGCCGTAATTGGAGGCACATTTTTTAAGGCAGACAAATGCACCATGCAGTTGTATTTTGAGCGAATATAATCTGTCCCCAGTTCCCCGGCTTCTTTTAGCAAATTGTTGTCTCTACCGAGAATACTAGCGGTTGAAAAATAAAGTACTTGTTGGCAAGTCTGTGGCGAAAGTAGTTGAATTAGCTGGAGAGTTTTGGTTACGTTAACATCAAAAACTTCTTGAGTTCCTCCCCAAGCAGTAGCGGCTACAATTGCTACATTTATTGTTTGCAAAAGTTCGGCGTGTTGCTCGATATCTCGCATATCGCCTTGTAATATATGGATGCCGGGGCGGGCTTTCCAGTCAAATTTTAATTTTTCTGGGTTACGAACTAATAAGTAAAGTTCGTGGTTTGTTTCTTGAATCAAAGTTTCGGTCATGTAGTGACCGATACAGCCACTTGCACCCGTTATGAAAATTTTTTTGGCGTTCATTTTGCAGAAGGGGAAGGGGGGGACGGCAAGGGGGAGAATAGGGCTGTTTCATTCTCCTGCAATCCGCCAGGGGTTGAAACCCCTGGCTAATAGCAAAAGTCTGTTGAAACCGACTGAAGAGCACCATTGTTAATAAAGGGCTTTTTGTGGCTGGGGGCGGGTTTATTTAACCTGTCTGCACTCTTTAAAGCTATTGGTGAACCCGCCCCTACGGGATGTTTTATTGGCAAGGGTGCTCTTCGGTGAGTTAAAACCGACTGAAATATTAATCTTTAGTCCTCATAGCGAGGACTTTAGCTATGAGACAGGGGTTGAAACCCCTGTCGGATTGTCGGACTCAAGCAGCAACTGCAAGCAATTTGTCGGCTTGTTTTGCCGTTTCAAAGAAGAAACGCACGTTGTCTTCGGGAGTTCCCGGTAACACGCCGTGTCCCAAATTGAGGATGTGTCCGCGCGGGCCCGCTTTGCGAATTGTATCAAGAATTCGATCGCGAATAAACGGTTGAGAGCCAAACAACACACCAGGATCGAGATTTCCCTGAACGTTCATGTTGGGGCCCAAACGTTGCCGCGCATCGGCCATGTCAACTGTCCAATCGACGCTGATGATATCCGCGCCGGATGTTGTCATGCGTTCGAGGAGGCCGGCGCTACCGGTGACTAACAGAATTAGCGGTGTGTCGGGATGGGTTTTTTTGACTTGCTCGAACACCTGTTTCTGGTAAGGTAGAGCGAAGGTGTCGTAGTCCTGCGGGGACAGTTGGCCGGCCCAGGAGTCGAACATTTGCACGACTTGCGCGCCGCAGTCGATTTGATAGCGCACGTAAACGGCGATCGCATCTGCGAATTTCGACAGCAACTGATGTAGTAAAGTTGGATCGGAAAATGCCATGTTTTTGATGATGGCATAATCCTTAGAACCTTTGCCCTCAACGGCATAGGCCGCCAGCGTCCACGGCGCGCCCACAAAACCGAGCACGGTGGATTTGTTGCCGACTTCCTCGCGCAGGGATTTCAGGATTGTTTTGATAAACGGCAAACTTTCTTCCGGGTTCAGCGGTTGCAGCGCGTCGATTTGCTGCTGAGTGCGGATGGGTGCGTGGATAATCGGGCCTTTGCCTTCGGCGATGTCCATGTCGATGCCCAATCCGGGCATGGGGGTGACAATATCGGAAAACAGAATTACGCCGTCGGGTTGAAACGCGCGCCACGGCTGAAGGGAAACTTCGATCGCAACTTCGGGAATTTCGGAACGTTCGCGAAACGAGGGATACTTTTCTCGCAAATCTCGATAAGCCTTCATGTAGCGGCCGGCTTGACGCATCATCCACACGGGCGGGCGGTCTAGAGTTTCGCCGCGGGCTGCCCGCAACAACAAGGGAACTTCATTTAATGCCGACATCTTAACTTTTCTCTGATTTAGGTATTTTAATGCCTTTGGTAGCTTACCACTGTGCGATCGTCCTTTTTGATCGAAAATTCGGCGATCGGGCCGCATCAGCTATTGTCTGTCATTGCGAGGCCCGTTAGCGTAGCGATCCGAAGGAAAGCAATTGCGGGATCTGTTTTGTAGGGCTTCTGTTTTCTGGGCTGATGAACTAATTGGTAGAGCTTGATTTGCGATCGAACTGTGGTAGTTTGCGAGGGCATTGAAAAATCGCTGAAACGACGGTATTTCGTCGATGCCCTCGCAGCATTGCTGGGCAAGGGTTTCAGCGATTTTTTCTGCGGGGTTGAAGGAGTTTTGACGGATATTTTGGGAGGCCCTCGCAAATGGCCTCTGGACATCTTGCCCTGTATATGGTGTATGATGGAGGTCTCCCCACTCGCTGGGGAAACTAATTGAATGGAAACTCGCGTTGTAATGCGGTACACTTTAATAAGTTGTCAAGATTTGATAGATTCTTTGCTAGCTGATTTTACTGTACCTCATAACAACGGGAACCGCTGTAAAAGAGATTACTCCCTCCAGTCTGCGGTGATGGTGTATTCTAGTAAAAGTTTTTCTAAGTGCCTGAGTACCACATCAACTTGGTTTTTTTTTTCTTCGCTAAACGTTCCACTTACAGCAAGAAGGTTTTGGTAGCTTGGGATGTTGTAATAGGATGTTCCCTGTGAAAGAACATATAGGTGTTCGAGGATTCCTTTTATCTCTGCTGATTTGTTATGTTTGAAAGTACCTGTAATCATAAAACTTTGTACATGAACATCTTCCACGTTTACATCTTCCACGTTTTTGACCTCTTGTTATTGCCAATGATATAATCATAGAATACCATATTTCCCAAACCATGATAGCCAATAAAACCCAAAATTACATTTCTCCTGAAGAATATCTAGCAGCAGAGGAAATCAGCCCCACAAAACATGAATCTCCCCACTCGCTGGGGAAACTAATTGAATGGAAACAACAAAAAAGGTGGCTGATAGCCACCTTTTTCTTTGATCTACCCATGCCTAAGATATAATGAAGAAAGTTCTAGAAAGCAAAGTAGCGCTAGGAAGTTATTTATGCAAACCATCCTATTAAGTCACGAAGAAGTCGCAAAGCTTGCGAAGCAACTTTATGAAAGCAGCATCCGCGAAAAAGTAGAGTCAGAAAACAATATTGGCAAAATGGTGATTATCGACATTGAGACAGGTGACTACGAAGTTGACAAAAATGGCTTACAAGCAGCGCGAAGCCTGAGTAAAAAGCATCCAAACCCTAGGCTTTTTGGTATCCGAATCGGATACAATGTTGCAGCTTCCCTAGGCGGTGTTATGGAGCGTGTTAGCAAGTGATTTCTGGTATTGTAAATGACGGACACCCCACTGTTGCTGTGCAATTTCGTTTCCCAAATCGTCCAGACTTATCTATCGAGTTTGTAGTAGACACAGGATTTACCGATCAACTTTGTCTACCTTCAGAAGCAGTTGCTCTGTTAGGCTTACCATTTAAGTATGCTATGCCTGTTAACTTAGCTGATAATAGCGAAGTTACTTTGCCAGTACATGAAGCTATTATCCTCTGGAACGGGGAGGAGCGAGAAGTTCGGGTACTTGCGACAGGGCGGCGACCTTTGCTGGGAACGGCTTTGCTAGACGATCACGAACTTGTAGTGCAGTTCACAGAGGGCGGATTGGTGACGATTGAAGAGTTATAGTTGCCGATCGATCGGGTGCATCAGTTTGTATTATGTTGCTAGATTTTCCAACACTTTTATTGCCGGATTTTCCAAGTAAGAAAAATCCTGGATAAACTCAGCTAAACCCTCTTCCCCTTCCAAATAATCGAAAAATGTCTGTAACGGAACGCGAGTTCCTACAAATACGCTGACACCGCTCATTATTTCGGGATTTGAATGAATGATTCCTTTTTTTTCCAAAACTTCTTCAATGTTCATGTTTTTGATTTTTCAATAGATTGTGTTTTGTGAGATGCGGAAAATATGCGTTAGCTTGTATGATGTTGACTACTTTCTTAATGTCATAAACGGGCAAGATGCCCGTTCTACAATCAAGCAATTTTATTGTGCAACAGGCCGAAGAGCCTGTTGCATTCCACATTACCTCGTCACGCACACTCCGCCTACCACTACCCGACATTGATCTCGGCCCGCATCGAATCTACTATCATTCCGCCGCGCCGAGTCTAAATCTCTAGTCCGCGAATTGTAGTAATAATCTCCCGCCGGATACCTTCTATTCGGGACAGCGCAGTAAGTCGAGTCTTGATTTCGATCGTCAAACCTTACTCTCACCATAGAACGTCTCTCGCGACAATCAACAGACCGCAAGTCAAAATCATTTTGCAGAAGCTGTGCTCTGTCATATTGACCGTCATATTGATCGTCATTTCGCCTCGTGTACCAATCGTCCCGCGAATTGCGAGATTGTCTGCCGCCCCCATCAATTCCGGCAACTTCCAGCGTGTAGCTACCGCCTCTGGCAGCATCTTTTGCTAATACTAAAAGCTTGTAATCGCCACTACGGGGAATTTGATAATTAAAAGAACGGTCTTGCGTAAAAGCGACTTGTTTGTTGTTCCCGTAAAATAGCACCATGACGGGAGTAAAACCGCGACTTCTATCTGTATCTAAAAACACTTCAATGTTGTCGCCTTCCCTCGCGCTAAATGTGTATTCTTGGCCACGCAATTCTTCCGTCGGAGAACCCGGAACCCACATATTCCGAAAACGGTAGATGGGGGAAGTGCGGCGAATTACTCCGTCAATGCGATCGTTATTCTGTATCTGTTCGCCAACCGCACTTGAGGAAATCCCGGTAAGTGCCAATCCGGTAACTAGGACTGTGGCAGCAATACTGTTTAACAAGTTGTGTGCTTTCATCTCAACCTCTGGAAAAATTTAAAATCTTTTTGCTTTCTTGGCGCCGACATTTGCATACACAATCCATTTTAAATGTAATTTCTGCCAACCGTGTCAACCTCACCTAACGGGACTATTTAGCGGGTGCAAAATCTCATGTTAAAGTTACAGACGTTGAGTCCTAATCTAAAGTTGCGATCGATCGCCGCAAATCAGCAATCCTGAATCAGCGTCGAGACTCGCCATAATTCCCATCGGTAAAGCAGCGTTAACTCCCTCGTGCCCGAAGGGCAAATCCGAGACAATCGGAATATTCAAGTCCCCCAGCCGATCGCGCAAGACTTCTTCAATGCTAAAATTGGGAATACTCGGCTCAATCTCGCAACGACTGAAGCGCCCCAAAGCAATGCCCCGCACCCCAGCGAAAGCCCCCGCCATCCGCCACAAAGTCAGCATTCGATCGACCCTGTAAGGAGCCTCGGAAACATCCTCAAATGCGAGAATAACCCCGGTCAAATCCGGTTGATACGGGGTTCCGAGCAAATGAGAAGCAACCGTCAGATTCGCCGGAAACAGCCGCCCGGTGGCTTTTGAGCTGCCCCATCCTTTACCTTGCAAAGATTGTAAGGGACGACCTTCGATGCAGTCAAAAAGTCGATCGACAGACCAATCCGGTTCATCCGCCAAAGTTGTCAGCATCGGGCCGTGAACGCCCCAAACACCCAATTTAGCCTGATTCCACAGCAAAGCAGTAATATCGGAAAAGCCGATTAACCATTTCGGCGAATGGGAATCGGGAGTTGGAAACTGGGAATTTTCCGCCTTTCCCACTTTTCCTTTTTCCAAAAGTCGAGTGCTGCCGAAACCGCCACGAACACACAGAATACCGCGACAATCCGCGTCATTGAGGGCATCTGCCAACTGTCGGACGCGGTTTTCATCGGAACCTGCCAAATAGCCCCAGCGATCGTCAAAACCCGGTGTTAATTCAAGTCGATAGCCGCGGGATTTCCAAATTTCTACACCCTTTTCAAAGTTGGTTGATTCTCGCAAAGTGCCACTAGGGGCAATTACTTTGAGCAAATCTCCTGGTTGCAGAAATTTTATGTTAGTCATTAGTATTTTGATTGTTGACTGTTGACTGTTGACTGTTGGCTGTTGACTGTTAACCTTTGGCTTTTTTTAGTGAGTTAAGATAGGCATTAAGTTTTGGTGAAAGTTCATTTAATAAAGGATGCACTCGATCGATTTGTTCTTGAGTCAAAAGATTGCGAGCGATAGTTGATGGCAAACCATTGACTGTCAACCGTCAACGGTCAACGGTCAACAGTCAACAATTAAGGTAAAGTCAGAATTTCCACCCCAGAATCAGTCACAGCCAGAGTGTGCTCGAATTGAGCCGAAAGCTTTCCATCCTTGGTGATAGATGTCCAACCATCGGCGAGAATTTCCACTTCCCAAGTACCCTCATTAATCATCGGCTCGATCGTAAAAACCATGCCTTGTCTGAGCTTTTTTCCCGTGCCCCGCTTGCCGTAGTGCAAAATTTCCGGTTCAGTGTGAAAAACGCGGTGAACGCCGTGTCCCGCAAAATTTCGCACTACCGAAAAACCCTGTGCTTCAGCATATTCTTGAATCGCTGCACCGATGTCGCCGGTACGAGCACCGGGTTTAACTTCCGCAATTCCTCTTCTTAAACATTCCTCGGTTACTTCAACTAACTTTTTCGCTAGCGGTGAAGGTTTACCCACAAAAAAAGTTTTGGAAGTATCGCCATGATAACCATCAACTAAAGGGGTTACATCAATATTAATAATGTCACCTTCTTTAAGAATTTGTTTCGCATTGGGGATGCCGTGACAGACTACTTCATTGACGCTTGCACACAGAGATTTGGGAAATCCTTTATAGCCTAGGGGAGCGCTTTTTGCTCCGTGTTCCAAAGTCCAGCGTTCGGCTTCGTCGTTAATTTCTAAAGTGCTGACACCCGGTTTTACCATTGGTTCGAGATGCAGCAGAAGTTCGGCCGCTAAACGGCCGGCTTGGCGCATTTTTTCGATTTCTCTACTGGATAAAAGCACTAAACGTTCGGTTGCCATAGTTTTTTTCTGTTTTCTTTTTTGTGGTCAATTAAGAGTTTATTTAACTCAATTTGAGAATAGATTTGAACCAGTGTTCGCAACGATCGCCCAAAGCTTCCAAAGAATATTCTACCTCTGCTTGTCGCCGGCAAGCGCTGCGGTCAATTTGGTCTAAGCGGGCGATCGCACCTACCAAGCCATTTACGCTATCAGGCTGCACTAAAAAGCCCGTCAGTCCGTCTCTAACAATTTCCGCCGGCCCCCCGCGCTCGTAAGCAATCACGGGCACACCGCACGCTAAAGCCTCGATCGCGACATTTCCGAAAGCTTCCACCCAACGTGGTGTCATCAACAATGCTTGGCACTGACGGACTTGCTCTTGCATTTGGGTTGTTGTCAGAAACCCTAAATATTCTACCGGAGCATCCGGGTAATCTGCACAAATTTTTTGCCAATAATCCTCATCTTGCATTTTGCCCATAATTTTTAGGGGAATGCCTGTAATTTTCGCTGCCGCCACTGCATCTTCTACGCCTTTTTCCGGGGCGATGCGGCCTAGCCAAGCTAATTTAGACTGCGGTTTGTTGCAAAATTCGTACAGGGATAAATCAATGCCGCTTCCCAACAACTGACATTCATCGGCAAAGGCGAATGTTTTGGCTTGAGAAGCGGTGTGAACTCCGATCGTACCAGGAAACTGCACGGCGGTTTGTCCGGCCATGCGATCGAGGGCTGCGGAAAGGGAGCCCATGCTGATCAAATGTGCGATCGGAGTCCTAAAAAATGGTGTCAAATAAAACGGCAGCCAATCGTAGGCAAAATTAATAATGACATCCCATTCATCCTGAACTTGGCGAGCATATTCCCACATATTCGCCAGCACAGAATCTGCGGGCATCACAATAGGAGCATTGTAATCTTGTGTTTGGGCGGTTACTTGCAAATCACCTGTTATTTCGATTACAGGAATTGATTCCAAGACTGAACCTACTGGTGCTACAACTGCTATTTTATGACCGCGACTCTGCAATTCTTTAGCAATGTTAAGGACTGTAAGTTCGACACCGCCGCCCAACCCCGAACCGAGTTGACCGACCGAAGTTGACAGGAACAATAGTTTTAAAGGGTTATTAGTCATTAGTCATTAGTCATTAGTCATTAGTCATTAGTCATTAGTCATTAGTCACTAATTCTAACATAATCTAAGTTATAAATTCTCCACTCTAAAATTTAAAATCTCAAATCACTTGAAAATTGTTAGACTTATCAATCCCTCCCAGAACGCGGACGGATGCGATTCAACTGATTGATGGCCCAGCGAGCAGTTTCCTGAACTTCGGGATCTGGATCGTCCGTCGCACGGTGCAACAAGTAACTGATTTGATTCACCAATTCGTAAATCCGCGTCAAGTCGCGAATGGCATTTTTACGCACTTCGGGATTTTCATTTTGCAGCGAAATTGACCACGCATTATTCATGGGTTTGAGCGTGCGAATGCCAATTTCCGAGAGACTTGCCAAAATTAAACTGTACTGCTTGGAGTCGGAATTTGCTAGCAAATCGAGCAACGGCTCAACTGCTCTGGAATCTCCCCGCTGGCCTAGTTCCCAAATTGCTTTGCCCCTCTTTGCCGGATTTAGCTGCTGCAAATCTTCAATCAGTGCTTCAATAATATCAACTTTAGGTCTACCATCCGTTTCGGGAAGGGCAATACCTTTCTTCTTCGCTAGGGAATCGGTTGGATTAGTTGTTTCGGGAATGTTGAAACCTGTGTGGCTGTACCCATTGCTGTGAGTTTCCAAGGGCGAGGTGTCGGAATTAATTCGATCGCCCTCGACTGCTGCATCCTGGGATTCTGGTTCCCCGGATTCCAGGATAAACGGTAAAGGTTGATCGCTGCTCTCGATACTGTAGTTTTTTGGCAAACCAAAAGGGTAGGGCAAGGCTGACAGCGATTCTCCTCCCGAAGAATTCTCTTGCGGTCTACTTTGGTGCGAGTTTGTAGGAGAATCGGGATTAGTGAATGGAGAGTTTCTTTGGTGGTGGCGCTCAAATCTTCCCCGTCTTCGCTTAGGATAATTTGACTCGTCACTGCTAACTAATTTGAGCATGATAAATACTGCCGCGGCCGTGACGACAACTGCTGCCAAACCCAACATTAAGAACCCCCGCTGACGAGACAAAATGACGATCAAATTGGATACCGATTTCGGGATCTTAGAATTAGATTTGGACGTTTTGGACGGCTGAGATTTGTTTTTATCGGGCGCTGGAGAGGGTTTTGGAGGCTTGGAATCCTGGCGATCGTCCGGGGGAGAGTTCGCCTGAGCAATTTCTTGGGAAACAGCACGCGCAGAGGCATTGAGTACCTGATGCCCTCCGTCGGCACTTGGACTGAACGCAGCGCCCAGACAGGCAATGCAGGTAAAGAAACATACAAAGGAGCGGTAGTGCGCCATAAGACTCAATCCGGGTTTTGAGAGGCAACGCCGCATGACGAGCTTTAGTTTAACCTTGAGTTAGCTCGATCCTAGCTGCTATGGGCTTAACTAACTTACAAATAGCACCAGACTAGCGAAAAACCCTGGTTTGAGAGGGCACCGAGCCAGATCTTATAAGCACAATTGTGTCATTGACGTGCAACTCCTTTAAATAATTAGTTTAAAACGAACAACTACATTGGCGGCTACGACTTTAGCAGTGGCATCCCGAAAGTTGATTGCAGCTAATCTCACCTACGTGCAGTGTGCAGTGCAGGCCCAGCAGCGCAGCACTGCGGGGGCGCTAGCAGACGATCGCGGCTAGCTGTCGATTTCTTACTAATAGCGTGGCATGACCCAAAGTTTAACAAGCTTCCGAGCCGACAGGTCGATCGTTTTTGTGTGAATTTGGGCCCAAGTGGGACAGGAGGATTGGCACTGATAACGATAAACCGGGTTTTTTCGTTAATTCTTCGCTGCTAAACCGCATATTTTCCGTACATTCCAGGACGCACTCTCGATCGAAGAAACCGGGTTTTTTTACCAAAAATGCTGTAAGAAAGAGAGCGCTGATTTGACCAATGTTAATTTCAAGGGGGGGAATTATGGCGGATAGAAGTGTTTGGGCGATCGACTAAGATAACCGTTAGGAAATATTGTAGTCAGCTAGCAAGCGCCAAAAATCATACTATCTTGTAAAAGTAGGGTCTGATTTAGTTAGGAGCTATAGTGAGAGCGAGAAGACCCTTTCACGCAGGCGTTCTCTGTCAACGTTCTGTTTATTTGTACCCACTTACTTAAGTTAAATCAATCGGTATTTAATGCTGTGCCACCAAATTTGATATAAGATCGAGCTAAATTTCTAGTGTGAGAGTAGAGGCGTTTGTGAGCCAACAAGATATTTTAAATTTAGCAAAAGAAGGCGATGCCAGGGCGATCGCATTTCTGATCGGCCAAGCACTCCAAAGCTTCGGCGTCACGGCTAAAGCCAGCCGGGAAAATGACACCCTGCACCTGCTGCTGGAAGCAGAACATTTACCCGCAGAAGAAGCCTGTCTCCGAGTCGCAGTCAAAGGGTTGCAGCGGCTGCAACCAAATAACCTTTACTCAGTGACAGTTTACGGGCGGCGCGGCGGCGAGCAACTGCCCGCTTGGACTCAGACAGTAGAATTAAAAAAACGCTTGACTTCCGCACCCGTGAGTCCGTTAGTTGCCGTGAATGCAGCAGTAGCTGCGAGTGCAGCAGTAGCCGCTAGTGTAGCCGCTTCTCCCATTCCTGTGACTTTGCCCAAGCTAGAAACAACTCCAAATGTCACAACGGCGCCCCCTCAAACACCAGAAAAATCTCCGCCCCAACCCCCTAAAATCCCAACTCCAAAACCCCCAAACCAAAGGCAGCAAAAGCCATCGCCGCAGCCAGAATTAGCAGGCACTAAAACTAAAAAATCAGGGCTGTCAGTCGGTGCTTTGAGTCTAATTCTCGTACCGATATCCGGCTTTGTGCTGGCTTCTCAACTTTACAAATCCTCACCCACCGCTACTAATAACCCTCTAACGTCAAAGCCTGCGGTACAAGAAGTGAGATCAACACCCGCAGCCAAACCCCTTCCCGATCCAAAACCGCCCTCCCCTGCTGCCACAAAACCTGCCATTGTGCCCGCCACTGTCAGCATCAAAGCAGTTGGTGACATGATCCCCGGCACAAATTATCCCTACAACAAACTGCCGGCCAAAAAAGAGATGTTATTAGAGTCGGTAAAACCGTACCTCAAAGGAGCTGATATTCTGTTTGGCAATTTTGAAAGCACGATGACCGATTATCCTTACAGTTCCAAAGCAGGTGGCGGACGAATGCTGTTTGCCTTTCGGACGCCTCCGAGTTATGCCAAAATTTTCAAAGATGTTGGTTTTGATATTTTGAGTATTGCCAACAATCACTCTTACGATTTTAACGAGCAAGGATTTAAGGACACGATTAAAAACATCGACAGCAACGGCATGAAGGCTGTTGGCAAAAGAGATCAAATTGTTTATCAAAATGTCAAGGGCGTGAATTTTGCCTTTATCGGTTTCAGCAACTACGGCGACGTTCACAATTCCTTGCTGGAACTGAAAGCGGGAGCCGAAGTTGTCAAAAAAGCTAAGGAAAATGCTGATATTGTAGTGATATCAGTTCATGCTGGAGCTGAAGGAACGGGAGCTATCAATGTGAGAAATAAAACTGAAATTTTTTACGGAGAAAACCGGGGAAATATGGTTTTGTTTTCGCGGACGATGATTGATGCGGGAGCAGATTTGATTTTGGGACACGGCCCGCACGTTCCCCGAGCGATGGAACTTTATAAAGGGAAATTGGTTGCTTATTCCCTGGGAAATTTTTTGGGTTATCGCACTTTGTCCACAGCAGGAGCACTCGGTCAATCTCTAATTTTGGATGTGAAAATGACTCCGAAAGGGGATTTTGTTTCTGGTAAGATTATCCCCGTCCAACTTGACGGGCGAGGTGTGCCGGCTGTTGATAACAAATTTAGGACTGTGGGGTTGATTAACCGTTTGACAAAGAGCGATTTTCCCAATAGCGGTTTGACAATTGATGACAAGGGGCAAATTTTGAAAAAGAGTAAGTAGTCGTTAGTCATTAGTCATTAGTCATTAACTGGTTCCCCGGCTCTGCCTGGGAACCGATATCCAGAGGCTCTGCCTCGAAAAGCGATGGGAAAATTGGAGGCTGAGCCTCCGGATCTGCGTTACCAGGCAGAGCCTGGGAACAAGTAATAATCAATAAACCATTACAACTGATTGGGAGCATCTCACTTTTGCAGTTAAGCTAGAAATTGGAGTTTTAAGGCAGGAGGCAGGAGGCAGGAGGCAGGAGGAAAGAGGAAGAAGGAAGGAGCCAAAAGAAGTGTTTTTACAAATATGAGATGCTCCCAACTGATTAGTGATCGATCATCGTTTTCAAAGCTTCTTTCATCTCCTCTACAGTTGTTGTCGCCGTACCGAATTGACGCACGACAATACTAGCCGCCAAATTTCCCAAAACTGCCGCTTCCCAACCGGATGCACCGACGCACAAAGCTAAAGTCATTGCTGCTACGACTGTATCTCCAGCACCGGTTACGTCGAATACATCAGTCTTGTTAAAAGGGGGAATGTCCCAACTTTGAATGGCAAATTCCCCCTTTTCACAAATAGATGTTGGAGGGGGTGAATTGTTGATTTCTTCGCCGTTCGCCCTTTCAAACAAAGTCATCCCTTCTTCGCCGCGAGTAATCAGGATTTTTTGAGCTTGAGTTAAGTTCAACAAATCGCGTCCTGCTTGCATTAAAGTTTGAGGGTTTTTGATAGCATATCCCACTGCTTGCTCGGCTTCTGGCAAGTTCGGGGTAAATAACATTGCTCCAGAATATCGCTGCAAATTTGTTTGACAGTCTACAATTGTTTTGCCGGGAACCACTGCCGATTCGATCGCCAAATTTGTCAAAACTCCGTCGCCGTAGTCGGAACAAACCACTGCATCTACTGTCGGTATTTGCTGCCGGATGTAGTCTGACAATTGCAATTGCAAATCTAAATCCGGCAACTCGTCCGATTTGCGATCGACTCTGACAATTTGCTGAGTCACCGACTGCCGCGCGTGCCCGGAAATTCGAGTTTTGGTGACTGTTGGACGCTGCGAATCGATTAAAATCCCACCCGTATCAATTCCCGCCGCCTCAAAAATACCGCACAAAGCCTTTCCCTGGTCGTCTTTTCCCACCAAACCAGCAACTTTTACTTTGCCTCCCAGTTTGGCTAAATTATAGACAGCATTTGCGCCACCTCCGGGTACTTGCTGAGTATTTTCGTAGCGCAAAATCAACACAGGTGCTTCGCGGGAAATTCGCTCTACTTGTCCGGTAAGAAACTCGTCCAAGGTCAAATCTCCGATCGCTAATACCTGCGCTCGATCGAAGCAGTCTAATCTTTTCAATAATTGCTCTGTTGAGGCACGCAGTTGAGGCAAAAAATCGGAATAGTCGTTAGTCATTAACCAAAAAAATGAGACTGAGGAGTTAATAATTGAGTGTGGAACGAGCGGGAATTAAAAATCCTAATATTAATTAATAATTAATTTCCTCCATTGTTTTATTTTTAACTTTTAATTGATTTTCTCACTGGGATTTTGATAAACCAGTTGCAGGCTATTGGCGATCGCACTCGCTCAAACAATTTGGCAAAAAAATGCGGATAAAATCGCTGCCCTTGAGACTCAACTGAAAGTTTCACGGTGTGGAAGTTTCCTTCTACATAAGTGCCTTCAAAAAACAGCAGAATTATTTCAATTTCTGCTTGATGATCGTAATCACCTGAGTCATTTGTTTTTTGAGTGCATCAATTTCCGCTTGCATTTTCGCCATTTGCACAGTCATCGCCTGAATTTCGGCGGCGCCCGCTCCCGAAGTGGGTGCAGCAGCGGCGGCTGGGGCTTCCGGCACTGGTTTCTTTTTGGCCAGTACCATCGCCGATTTGATTGCCTCGGTTAGCTGCTTCTTCTCAAACGGTTTGGCGATAAATGCAAAAAAATGCTTCTCAAAGGGTTTCGGAATTTTTTCCATCACCTCTTCTTCGCGGCCCGACATGATCACCAAAGGTATCTTAGAAAGCTCAGGATGGGCTTGCACTTTTTGATACACTTCCCAACCGCTGACTTTGGGCAGTAGGAAATCTAACATAATTAGATTGGGACGGGCTTGACGGATCAGTTTGAGTCCCTCTTCGCCGTCTTTTGCTTCTAGAACTTCAAAGTTACCCTGCGGCAACATCTCTCGGACTCGGACGCGGATGACTTTACTGTCATCGATTACCAAGATTTTTTGACCAGCCACGACTGACTCCTTCAGTAATGAATGAGTGATGATTTGCAACCTTCAGTATATCCCTAACAGAATTCTACCCATAATTCTGGGCGAGTTTAGTTTTGTTGCACGTCGGCGCGATTCTGATTTCGGGTGATACTTCTACAAGTTCAGGGGCTTTGATTTCGGATACGATCGAAGGAATTAACTCAATCGCAACTTAATTATATGTCGCCCCAAACTCCTAAAACTCCTACTGTCAAAGCAGTTGCCGCCCAAATGCGGGGTGAAATCGAGGCGATGCCGGAGTGGTTGCGTAGGCCCGTTGGCAAAGCTAGCGAACTTTCCCAAGTGCAAAAAATTATCAAACAGCGGCAAATTCACACGATTTGTGAGGAGGGGAGATGCCCCAACCGGGGCGAGTGCTACGCGCAAAAAACGGCGACTTTTTTGTTGATGGGGCCGACTTGCACCCGCGCTTGTGCTTTTTGTCAAGTAGATAAAGGTCATTCTCCGATGCCCCTAGACCCGGAGGAACCGCAAAAGGTGGCGGAGGCTGTGCAGTTGTTGGGTTTGCGCTATGCGGTGCTGACTTCGGTGGCGAGGGATGATTTGCCGGATGGGGGTGCGGGTTGGTTTGCCAGGACGATCGCCCAAATCCGCCTTCTTAACCCGCATACTGAAGTTGAGGTACTGACGCCAGATTTTTGGGGGGGAACAGGTAGGGGCGGTGCCCCCGTGCCCGCCCTCCCCGTGCCCGCCCTCCCCGTGCCCGCCCCCGACGGGGAGAATTCCGGCCTCCATGAGTTGCAGCGAGATCGGATTCGCACGGTGGTGGAGGCTAAACCGGCTTGTTACAACCACAATATTGAGACGGTGCGTCGCTTGCAAGGGCCGGTGCGGAGGGGGGCGAAGTACGATCGCTCGATCGACGTTCTGCGTATTGTTAAGCAATATGACCCAACTATTCCCACCAAATCGGGTTTGATGTTGGGGCACGGGGAAACCGAAGCCGAGATAGTCGAAGCGATGATTGATTTGCGGGATGCCAAGTGCGATAGACTCACCCTCGGTCAATACATGAGACCATCTCTAGAGCACCTCCCAGTGCGTAAATACTGGACACCGACCGAATTTGACCGTTTCGGGTCGATCGCGCGGGAGATGGGGTTTGAGCGCGTGCGATCGGGGCCTCTCGTCCGCAGTTCCTACCACGCCGGAGAGAGCGATTGAAACTAATTTGAATTCAACTCGGTATAAACTTGTTACCAAGAAATTGGGTATAAAGCCCCGTCCTTCTAGGACGGCTTTAATTAATTATCAACTTTTGTTAATTGTTTTCTTGAACTTTCTTGCATTGTGTTCATTGTAGAGTACAATAACTAGACTACAGGTAGAATAACCGCCGATACACATGAGACACCACGCTCAAACGACTGGTCGGAAAACAATAATGGTTAGTGGGTAGCGAAAACCACGAAAAACATAGCTGGGCTAACTAATGTAAGCCAAAATCAGAGACTAAACTTTTTATTTCTAAAATGTACTGTCTAAAATGTACTGTGGGGCACACAGAAACAAGAGAAGCAATTCTCGAAAGCTTGGGGAGACAAACCCTCGCGAGGCTATCTAAATTAAGCTCGATATTTGGTTCTTTTGAACGGATACCAGGTTTAAACACTGCCGCAAGGATAGATAGTTTTAAGGTAGGTCGCAGAACCAAGAATCCCCTCGCCTTCAGGCAGGGGAGTGTCAAAAAAAATAACTCTAGAGGATTGTGCATAAGTGCGACGCTCTCTGCTATTTGTAAAGAGAGTGACATTATCAATTAGGAGCTTTACCTATGCCAGAGATAGCGAAGAACCAATTAAAATCCGACTCCGTGATGAAAACGGGCAAATTCCCTTACACATTTCGCGCAGGCTGGTTTCTGTTGCTGTTAGCAATCAATTTTGTGGTTGCAGGCTTTTATTTCCATATCATTGAGTAGTTCTGCAAGTTGAGTTTTAGCAGACCCTGCTTTTCTAGACCTCAACGTCGGAGAATGGGAGAGAAGGAGAGGGAGAGAGTTTTGAGTTTTGAGTTGGCGAGAATATGACTTCATTTTTCTAACTAATGACCACTGACTTATTCCCTCTTCCCTCTTCCCTCTTCCCTCTTCCATCTTCCTTCTGACTAATGACTAATGACCAATGACTAATGACTTCTCTAGCGATTTCTCGACGCTTCTAGCTTTGACAAGCGCTCTTGAATTTTAATAACATCTTGCTTAGTTTCAATTGCCAAAGTTGCTAAATTGTCAAACATCGGGTCTCCCGACAGCGTTCTAGGATTTGTGCGACCAGAACCGGAAGGGGAAGGAGACTGAGGCCGGTTAACTCTAGAACCTTGGTTCTGCAAGCTGTAGATTTGTCCCCTGAGTTCAGAAATTTGCCTTTCTAATTGAGTAATGCGAAACTCTAATTGAGTTGTGGATTGAGCGGGCGTGACAATTGGCGCAACAGTAATTGCTAAGGCGCAAGCCAGACATAAAAGACAGAATGTTAGGGCGCGATGGCGAATCTTTTTCGGCATAGCTTTAATAATTTAAATTATACCAGTTCTACGATAACAAATCGCCGATATTTTTTGCCTCTATCAGAAGTAGGTCTTATGGCAACTAGGAACGTAGCTATTTTAATGTTCGATGAGGTCGAGGTACTGGACTTTGCAGGGCCTTTTGAAGTGTTTTCGGTGACATCCGAATTAAGTAAGGGCGATTCCCTTCGGGATAGCTTCGCTTCACGACCTTTTGCAGTCTCTACCGTAGCGGAACATCCCGGTGCTGTCAACGCCCGCAACGGTTTGAGCGTAAATCCCAACTGCACCATTTCCGATTGTCCGCCACCGGATATTTTAATTGTACCGGGAGGACAAGGTACAAGAAAGTTAATCGATAATTCAGCAGTTATTGATTGGATAAAAGATTGTGCGCGAACAGCAGAATTAGTGCTTTCTGTCTGTACGGGTTCGCTGCTTTTGGCAAAAGCTGGTTTGTTGGAAGGTTTGGTAGCAACTACCCACCATCAGGCATTGGATTTATTGAGAAAATTAGCGCCCAACACAACTATTATCGAAAATCAGCGATTTGTAGATAACGGCAAAATCCTCACTTCTGGGGGAATTGCTGCGGGAATTGATATGTCTTTGCACGTTGTCGGCAAACTTTTGGGTAAAGCACAAGCTGAACAAACAGCAGATCACATGGAATATAAAATTGGGAATTGGTAATTGGGCAATGGGCATGGTTAATTGGAGAATTTGTGCGTAGTGGCGGGTTTGATCAACCATCTATGCCTAAAACTCACATCTTGCACCATTCTCAATTACTTGTTTAGGAACAGGCTTTTCGGCCTGTTCCACAAGAAAACTTATTCTTTGTGGAACGGGCCGGAGAGCCCGTTCTTGACAATGGTGCAACATCTGAGCTAAAAAAAACAATCTCCTAAACCCGCCCCGCAGATAAACTACCGGATGAGAAATCAAGCATCTTCGCCCCAAACTTTTAGTTGTAAATAGACTAATAGCAAAGCTATAGCCATCAGGAAAGTTGCCGCTGCGGCTGCATAGCCAAAATCAAATTGCGAAAAAGCTTGCTCGTAAATATAATAAACTAGCAAATTAGTAGAGTTCAAAGGGCCGCCGCCGGTGATGACGTAAACTTGCTCGAAACTCCGCAGAGTAAAAATAGCAGTAGTGACAGTAGCAAATACTAAAGTCGGCCGCAAACCGGGTAAAGTGATGTACAAAAATTGCTGCCAAGCATTAGCTCCATCCAATTCTGCGGCTTCGTAACGATTTACCGGAATTGCTTGCAATCCTGCTAAAAATACTACCATATTAAAGCCTAATTGTTTCCAAACACTCAGCAGAATTATCACAGGCATTGCCCAAACTGTGCTGCTAAGCCAAGGAATTGGATTTAAACCGATCGCACTTAGGGCATTATTCACCGGGCCTTCGGTTTGAAACAACCACCGCCAACCCAAGCCAACTGCAACTAAAGAGGTAATCGAAGGAATAAAATAAGCGGTGCGGAGAGCTCCTCGCCAAGCAAACGAGCGATTTAGCAAAACTGCTAAGCCCAATGGAATCACTAAACTGGGAATGACTGTTGCAGTAGTAAAATAGAGCGTATTTTGGAGAATTTGCCAGAAATCCGGGTTTGTGACTAGACGCCAGTAGTTGTTGAAGCCAATCCAACGCACTCCCGACTGGGTAAAGCTGCCGCTGGTAAAGCTGAGGTAAAATAAATAGGCGATCGGCCAAATCAAAAAAGTACCCAGAAACAGCAAAGCTGGGGCCAGAAAAGTCCAAGCTGCGATCGAATCATTATCCAACCAGTTAAAACGCCCAAATTTAATCCGAACCATTGGCTTGTAAATTTTAGCTTTTAGTTTTAAATGGTATCACAATATAGGTCAATGTCACAATGAACCTTATCGATATATTAGCTAATTTACCCACTATAGAAACTGAAAGACTCCTGCTCCGAAAAATTACTTTAAACGATGCGAGCGATATGTTTGAGTATGCCTCAAACCCCGAAGTATCACAATACACAATGTGGTCAACTCACACCTCGCTCGAAGATACTAAATACTTTCTCAGGTCACTTACAAAAATGTACAAAAGACGAGAGCTTGTAGATTGGGGAATTGTCCACAAAGCCGAGAAAAAATTTATCGGGACTTGCGGATTTGTGGAATGGAGCATGACGCACAGCCGCGCGGAAATTGGCTACGCACTTTCTAGGAGATATTGGGGCGAAGGATACATGAGCGAGGCTGTCAATGCAGTGATTGAATTCGGTTTTCGGGAAATGTTGCTGAATCGAATTATGGCTCGATGTGAAGTTAACAATATTGCTTCCGCTAGGGTGATGGAAAAAGTGGGGATGCAATTGGAAGGGGTATTGCGACAGCACCTATTTGTGAAAGACAGATATTGGGATCTAAAACTTTATTCGATTCTCAGGGAAGAGTTTTTTGAGAATATTGTAGAATAGGGTTGAATCAGTAAGTGACAAAATAAAATATACTTAGGACTGAGCCAATATCTCGATGTAGAGTGCGACCAAGCACACCTTACCCTTTACCTCTATAGTAGAAGACGAGTGAATAGTTTTTATCTTTATGACCAAGAATTTCTTGATGGTACAAGCCCCCGGATTTATCCGTGGAATCAATCCAAAATCTAAAATCTAAAATCCTCACGCCCCCGAATTTATCCGTGGGGTCAATCCAAAATCTAAAATCTAAAATCTAAAATCGAATGACCGCTACTCCAGTATCTGTTAATTCCAATGCCTGCCTGATTTCTCCTGAGATTGGCAAAAGTGTGCTCGCTCCGGCTCATCCTCCCTTAAAATTAGGAGTTTTAGCATCAGGAAGCGGCAGCAACTTCGAGGTAATTGCCCAAGCCATTCAAAACCAACAACTCAACGCTCAAATCCCAGTATTAATTTACAACAACCCCGAAGCCAAAGCCGCAGCCAGAGCCCAAAAATACGGCATTCCCTCGATTCTTCTCAATCACCGCGACTGCAAAAGTCGCGAAGAATTAGATACAAAAATTGTCAAAACTTTTCAAGAATATGATGTAGAATGGATAGTGATGGCGGGTTGGATGCGAATTGTTACCACAGTTTTGTTTGATGCTTTTCCCGATCGCGTTATTAACATTCACCCCAGCTTACTGCCGAGTTTCCCAGGAATTCGCGCCGTCGAGCAAGCACTGGCCGCTAAGGTTAAAATCACCGGATGTACCGTGCATATCGCCCGTTTAGAAGTAGACAGCGGGCCGATTTTAATGCAGGCTGCTGTGCCGGTATTGCCTGATGATACCGCAGAAACGCTGCACGCGAGAATTCAGGTGCAAGAGCACAAGATTATGCTAGGTGCTCTTGCACTTATTGCCGAATCTAATCAAAAAGATTGTGACTAAAAACCTCACCAGTGCCGCATCTATTCCCCAATTGCCCGTCAGCGAATCACCCGAAACAGGCCCGCCGCTGACAGACTCCAATCGCCTGAAATTAATTCTCAAAGAAAGGCTCAAAAAGAACATCGGCATCAAGGGAGAATTCTATCTGCCTTGCTTGCCATCGATGCTAGACGACTATCTTAAATTACTGTCAGGCTTCTTAAACATTCTCGGACAAAACATCGACGCTGCCCAAACCGAAAACTTGCGAACATTAATCGCCAACGCCTTAGCAGAAGGATTCAAAAATTCCCCCCATGCTAATCTAATAGTTTCCTATTTTCCCGCCAATTCCCAAACAGGTTTAGCTGGCGGCATTACTCTGAATACCAAGATTCAAATCGAATCAATGGCCCAGAAATATCATAGCTGGCCGGATATTCGCCCCGAACCTTTATTCGGCAGCCATCCCGATGCCAAAGTCATCGCCATTGCTGCCGAATTAGGCGAACCGGGAAAAGCACCTATTTTAGATGTCGGTGCGGGCCCAGGGCGCAATAGTTTGCCCTTAGCAAGGTTAGGCCATTCCGTGGATGCGATCGAACTAACACCCATATTTGCCGAGAAACTATCATCCGCAGCAACCGCCGAAAACTTGCCGATAAATGTCACCCAAGGCGACGTTTTAGACCCCTTATTGAGAATGAAAACTTATCGGTACAAATTAGCCATTGCTACCGAAGTTCTCTCTCATTTCCGCTACCCCGAACAAATTCGTTTGTTCCTAGGCAAAATGTCCGATGCTGTTTTAAGCGGCGGGTTTATCTTATTCAGTGCTTTCTTAGCTGTAGATGGGTACGAACCCGATGAGATGGCAAAACAAATGTCTGAATTGTGTTGGTCTTATCTGATTACCAGAGAAGAATTGCAAGCAGCAATAGAGGGTTTGCCGTTAGAAATTATTTCTGATGAATCGGTGATTGAATACGAACAAAAACATTTGCCTGATTCGGCGTGGCCGCCGACACCTTGGTTTGTCAGTTGGGCTAGCGGGCGCGATTTATTTTCGGTGCAACAAACACCGCCGTTAGAGTTGCGGTGGATACTTGTTAAACGCCTGTAAAGAGTTAGTAAGCTGCTACACATTTAAATTGAATCGAGAGACGGGCAGGATGCCCGTTCCACAATAATTGTAGAAAAATTGACTGTCAAATTAGGTTCACAACAGCTTATGGTGCGTCACAATGTAGTTTATCGATAATTGATAAAATAACGCTGTCTAACTCACATCTTGCACCATTCTTAAGAACAGGCAATATGCCTGTTCCACAAAGATGGAGTTTTCTTCTTGTGGGGAGTAGGGGTGGGGCATCCTGCCCGCCCGCAAAAGGCTAATTGAGAATGGTGCAACATCTCATATCTAACGCACCCTACAACAAATTTTAGCGGTTAAAAATCTAATCCTAAACCTCGGATGCCCGCAATTGTCCGCAGGCGGCATCTGCTTCTAAGCCGCGAGAATACCGCACGCTAACTGCAATTTTCTTTTCCTTCAAAGTCGCAACAAAACTGTTAATTCGATTGGGAGTCGGTCGCTTATATTCAGCTTCCTGAATCGGATTGTAAGGAATCAAATTGACGTGACACTGAAAGCCGCGCAAATGAGTTGCTAACTCGGCTGCGTGTTCTGGCAAGTCATTCACACCTGCTAAAAGTACGTATTCAAAACTCAATCTGCGCCCAGTCGATCGCACATATTCCCGACATTCTGCGATTAACTCACCCAAAGGATAAGGGCGGGCGCTAGGAATTAACTCTTCGCGCAATCTTTGATTGGAAGCGTGGAGGCTGACGGCGAGGGTAACTTGCAGTTGATGTTCGGCTAGTTGGCTGATGCGATTGCGAATTCCTACTGTGGAAATGGTGATATTTCGCTGTCCAATTCCTACATCTTGATTCAAACACTTGACAGCAGCTACAACATTATCGAAATTCAGCAGGGGTTCGCCCATTCCCATAAATACGATGTGGCTGACTCGGCGGCCAAAATCTTGCTGTACAGTCAAAACTTGATCGACGATTTCGTTTACTTCTAAATTGCGCTTGAAACCGCCTTTCCCGGTAGCGCAAAAGTCGCAGCCCATCGCGCAGCCAACTTGGGCTGAGACGCACACAGTCAGCCGTTTATCGGTGGGAATGCCGACTGTTTCAATGATTTGACCGTCTGCCAATTTTAAGAGATACTTTACCGTGGCGTCTGGTGCGACCGATCGATAGTGAATCGTCGATCGCCCGATCGGAATTTTAGCAACAGTCTCGCGCCACTGTTTCGAGAATACAGAAATGTCAGAGATCGATCGCGCACCTTTCTCATAAATCCACTGGTACAACTGCTTTCCGCGATAAGCTGGTTGTCCCTGCTGCTGCACCCACTCCGTTAACTCAGCTAAACTCGCCCCCAGCAAGGGCGGAATTTTACCCGACTCAACAGCCAAAGCAGCAGTCTTGCGAGACTGATTCGCACCCCTGGAATTACCAGAAGAGTACACCTGAGAAACGGAAGTAGGAGACATAGGTCATTAGAAAATTTAAAGCTACCCTCTATATTAAAACTTATCGACCAAAGCGGCCGTTAATCCTCAAAAAGGTGAACTCTCGATCCCCCTAAATCCCCCTTAAGAAGGGGAGTAGGGGTTGACTTTGAGAATAATCCGGTTCCCCCCTAAAAAAGGGGGGTTAGGGGGCATCTTATTTTGGACTCATAAAGAAAACTCCAGACATCAATGTCCGCAACAAAGTTAATATTTGGTAAAATTCCCCAAATATTGCGTGTAAATGACCGCCGCCACCTAAAATAAACTCTGGAGTTTGTGAAAGGGTATGCAAATTTGACAGCTTTCCATCACAATTAATGCAACTTTTATGGTGCTAAATATTCTTGCGCTGCCCTTAGCGTTTCAATTTACATCGCCTGGCCCAATTATCTTTCAACTTGGCCCCGTAGCCATTCGCTGGTACGGGCTGTTGATAGCTTCTGCCGTCTTGATTGGGGTCAGTCTCTCCCAATACTTGGCCGAAAAGCGCCGCGTCAACCCGGAATTGCTGGGTGATTTGGCAATCTGGCTGGTTCTGGGCGCTATTCCCTGTGCTCGAATTTATTACGTAGCTTTTGAGTGGCCGCAATACGCCCAGAGGCCTGAAGATATTATTGCGATTTGGAAAGGCGGAATTGCCATTCACGGGGCGATTTTGGGTGGCACGATCGCAGCTTTAATTTTTGCAAAAATCCAGCGAGTTTCTTTTTGGCAATTGGCAGATTTAATCGCGCCTTCGGCAATTCTCGGTCAGGCGATCGGACGCTGGGGAAATTTCTTTAACTCGGAAGCTTTTGGCAGTCCTACGGATTTGCCTTGGAAACTCTATATTCCGCCAAACAGCCGCCCGCCCGCCTATGCTAATTTTGAATACTTCCACCCCACATTTCTCTACGAATCCCTGTGGAATTTGACAGTATTTGGGTTGCTTCTAACTTTGTTTTTCCGCGATTTGCAGGGCAAAATTCGCTTGAAAACTGGTGCTTTATTTTTGGTCTATATCGCAGCTTACAGTTCCGGTCGAGTCTGGATTGAAGGGTTGCGGACTGATAGTTTGATGTTCGGGCCGCTGCGGACGGCACAGATGGTAAGCTTGACTGGGATTGTTTTAGGGTTGGGCGGGTTAGCTTGGCTTTATTTGCTCGATCGACCTTTACCCGATGTTGTCTCCCCCAATAGCGATCGGGCAAATATCGCTCCGAAATCCCCAGAGGATAAATAAAAAACCCCAGAGAGGTTAGTCTCTAGGGTTCAAAACCAGGGTGCATCTACCATCTCTTACTTCCAACCAAAATAGGCACATCCGGAAGCGCCAGTAAATTTAGAAAATTTTTTAGCAGCAATGAGTTTGACAGAGATTGAATCACTAATTCCAGGGGTATACATTGTAGGTGCAGGCCCGGGAGACCCGGATTTGTTGACTGTTAAGGCTCAAAAATTACTGGCTGCAGCCGATGTTATATTATTTGCTGATTCGCTAGTCCCAAAGCAAATTTTGCAGGGGGTGCGCGCAGATGCTGAAGCGATCCAAACTGCGGATAAGACCCTCGAAGAGATTGTACCTTTGATGGTGGAGCGAGTGCGCGACGGAAAAAGCGTCGTCCGCCTCCATTCCGGCGATCCCTGTCTATACGGGGCTGTGGGCGAACAAATGCAAGCTTTGGCCTGCGAGGGAATTGCTTTTGAGGTAATTCCGGGAATTAGCGCTTTCCAACTTGCGGCGGCTAAACTTAAAATTGAGTTGACAGTTCCGGGAATTGTACAGACAATTATTTTGACGCGAATTAGTGGCAGAACCGAAGTACCGGAACGCGAAGAATTGGCGAGTTTAGCGGCTCATCAAGCGAGTTTGTGCCTGTATTTGAGCGCCCGCCATGTCGAACAAGCTCAAGCTAAATTGATGGAACATTACCCATCGGATTTGCCTGTAGCGATTTGTTATCGGTTGGGCTGGCCGGATGAAAAAATTGTGCTAGTTCCCCTTGACAAAATGGCAGTTGCTACGCGCGAAAATAATTTGATCAGAACGACAATGTATGTGATTAGTCCGGCGTTGGGAAAATCAGCAGAAGGACGATCGCGCTTGTACCATCCAGAGCACGATCGGCTGTTCCGTCATTAGTCATTAGTCATTAGTCATTAGTCATTGGTTACTTCCAATTACCAATGCCCAATGCCCAATGCCCAATGCCCAATGCCCCATTCCCCATTACCAATAACCAATAACCCATGAAAGACTTAACTCGCAGACAATTTATCATTGTCACCGCATTAAGCGCCGGATTTACCTTAGCAGTTCATCCTCTGGCGGCTGCCGTTATCAATACGGATGCTGCTGGTTTAGTTGCAGGTGAGGTAAAAATTCCTGTAAAAGACGGCTCAATTCCAGCCTACAGAGCAATGCCAGCCAGCGGCAGCAATTTTCCAGTAATTTTAGTAATTCAAGAAATCTTCGGAGTTCACGCGCACCTTCAAGATATTTGCCGCCGTTTGGCAAAATTAGGTTATTTAGCGATCGCCCCAGAAATGTTTGCCCGTCAAGGTGATGTTTCTAAAATGACCGACATTCAAGAAATTAGGAGTAAAGTTGTCTCGAAAGTTCCTGACGAGCAAGTTATGTCCGATTTAGATGCAGCCGTAGATTGGGCACAAAAGTCAGCAAAAGGCAATATTAATAAGTTGGGAATTACAGGATTTTGCTGGGGTGGCAGAATTGTTTGGCTGTACTCTTCCCATAACCCGAAAGTCAAAGCTGGAGTGGCTTGGTACGGGCGTTTGGTTGGCGATTCTACGGCTTTAACTCCCAAACAGCCGATCGACATTGCAGCAACTTTGAAAGTGCCTGTCTTGGGGCTTTACGGCGGCAAAGACGAGGGAATTCCCAACGATACAGTCGAGAAAATGCGGGAAGTTCTCAAAACTGGTAGCAGCGGTTCCGAAATTGTGCTTTATCCAGATGCGCCGCACGCTTTTAATGCTGACTATCGCCCCAGTTACCGAGAAAAAGAAGCTAAGGATGCTTGGAAACAGATGCAAGATTGGTTTAAGAAGCACGGAGTTTCATAATAGTTGTGAGTTGTTAATTTTCACTTAAAACTGGTGTCAAGTTTGGGATCGAAAAAGGCAATATTAGCGAATAGCCCTTAAGACAGGTAGGTTTGTGGGCGCGACATTGGTAAACTGAGCGGTGTAGAATTATCGATCGAACAGGTAAGCCCGTGCTAGACGAACAAGCTAAAAAGACCATCTTGCGGAAAATCCCTCACGGATTGTACATCTGCGGTGTCAAAGACGGGGAGGAAGTCAACGGTTTCACCGCTAGCTGGGTGATGCAATCTTCCTTTACCCCTCCCTTAGTTGTCAACTGCGTCAAGCAAGACTCCAAATCCCACGCCATGATCAAAGCCAGCGGTGTCTTTGCTTTGAGTTTCCTAGAAGCAGGACAGAAAGACTTAGCCCAGAAATTCTTCAAGCAGCAGCGCCGCGTTGGCAATAAATTTGAGGATGTAGAATTTTATCCGGGCGCGGAAACTGCTTGTCCGATTATCTCGGATTCTCTGGGTTACATCGAGTGCAAAGTTGTCGGGGCTGTGGAACACGGGGATCACACGGTTTATGTGGGAGAAGTTTTGGCAGCCGGCGTCCACCGAGAAGGCAATCCGTTGCTGCTAGAAAGCACGGGTTGGAATTACGGCGGCTAAAGACTTGGCAGTTGACAACTGGCAGTTGTCAGTTGTCAGTTGTCAGTTGTCAGTTGTTAAGGGAGGCGAGTTAAAATTAATAAAAAATCGGCGACAATTTTGTCGGCATTTTCTTCTGTCAAAATTGGTACGTGTACGAAAATACATTGGGTGCTAAGTTGAGAATCTGCAAGGTGTTTTAAAACCGCATAATACAGGGCTTCGCAAACAAAGTTTCCGGCTTCGTGACTGATTTCTGTTGCGGCTAAATCAGCGACTAGCGGTTCGAGATTAACTGCTGTTTTCAGAATGTCGCTATCGCAGCAAGCGCAAGATTCTACGGTTAATTTTTGCCGACTTTCGGCCATGCCGCAGCAGATAATAGTGTCGGGTTGGAGTTGGTTGATTTGGGCGATCGCTAAATTAGGTGCTAGCTGAAAATCTACAGGCAGTTTCCTCAAAAAAGTCACGGAATCAGGCAAAGATTTGATTTGGGAAATCTTGGCTAATAAGTCGTCCGAAGAGTTGGATTTCTGATGGGGAAGCCAAGTATCAAATGAGGTTAGCAGGATTTTGGTTGTCATAAATGATGGGGGATTGTTAACGGTTGACTGTTAACGGTTGACTGTTGACTGTTGACTGTTAACTGTTAACTGTTAACTGTTGACTAATGACTAATGACTAATGACTAATTGTATGCAATAATACTGATATTGATAATATAAGGCAAGTAAGTCAATGTCTGTCATTGCAGTAGTGGACTATGACATGGGCAATCTGCACTCGGTCTGTAAAGGCTTGGAAAATGTGGGTGCAGTGCCACAAATTACGGATTCTCCTGCTATAATCGAGCAGGCTGATGCAGTGGTTTTGCCGGGGGTAGGTTCGTTTGACCCGGCAATGCAGAATTTACGATCGCGCAATTTGATAGAACCGATAAAAAGGGCTATCGCCTCTGGAAAACCTTTTTTAGGCATTTGTTTGGGTTTGCAAATTCTGTTTGAAAGTTCCGAAGAAGGCGTAGAAGCGGGATTGGGCGTTATTGCGGGAAAAGTGCGCCGATTTCGCTCGGAACCGGGTTTGACAATTCCCCACATGGGATGGAATCAATTGCAATTAACTCAGCCGGATTTGTCGCTGTGGCAAAATTTACCGTCCGATCCTTGGGTTTATTTCGTGCATTCTTTTTATGTCGATCCGGTGGATTTGGAAGTGCGATCGGCAATTGTGACTCACGGCCGTCAAAACGTGACGGCGGCTATAGCTAAAGACAATTTGATGGCCGTGCAATTTCACCCGGAAAAGTCTTCGAGTACGGGATTGCAAATGCTGTCAAATTTTGTCAGTCTGGTGAGGGAAAAAGTACCCGCTTAGGGGATTTGTGCAAAACCCGGTTTGTGGTATAAACCGGGTGTTTATAGTTTTAAATGATATTAGTTTCAATAAAGAATGCAACTGTAAGTCTGCACCAAATTCATATTTAGTCAGTCATCCCCAATCTAAAATCTAAAATCTAAAATCTAAAATTGTATGAGTCTGAGAATCTGTGGCAACCGCCAAATCAAAACTCTGCCGGGACTCGCAACTCGCCCTACACCTTCGCGAGTCAGAGAAGCTTTATTTAATATTTGGCAAGGGACGATCGCAGATTGCAGATGGCTTGACATTTGTACCGGCAGCGGTTCGATGGGTGCAGAAGCTTTGTGTCGTCAAGCCGCGAGTGTCACTGGCATCGAACAGTCGGCGAAAGCTTGTGCGATTATTCGCGAAAACTGGGAGCAAATAGCAGACTCGTCCCAAACATTCCAAATACTGCGCGGAAACGCGACGGCGAAGTTGGCAACACTAGCTGGGCAGCAGTTCGATCGCATTTACTTCGATCCGCCCTACGCCAGCGACTTGTACGAACCTGTGTTAAACACGATCGCCAGCCAAGAAATGCTAGCACCAAACGGCGAAATGGCCGTCGAACATAGCCCGGAGCGATCGACACAAGCGATTTCCGGCCTAGAAATTTGCCGCCACAAAGTATACGGCAATACAGCATTAACCTTCTATTCCCGCAGTGGCTGACAGGCTCAAACAGCAGCAGCGTCAATCGATTTTAGATTTTAGATTTTAGATTTTCGATTGACTTGCGCGAGATAAATGCTCTTTCTTGAGGATTTTCGATTTTGGATTGACTTGCGCGAGATAAATTACGTGGCGGGTACCACCTTTGAAATTCGTAGTCACGCCTGGAGACAGGAAGAAACCGGGTTTCCGGGCGTGGGCGCGCCCTCGGTACTAAAAGTTTTTCCCTTGAATACCATACAAATTTTTCCGATGAAGTTAAGCTTGGTGCGTAGGTTCTCAGAGCAAGTTGCTTCAGCAATTGACGAAATAAATGGAGTTTAGGCTGAAAATAAAGCTTTCAGTTGTAACATGAACCCAAAGTGTGAGTGTGAATATTCCTAAAGGAGTGAATATGGTTCAGACACCTTCGCGCCCTCGTGGCAGCGAGTTTCCGGCTGCTAACTCGGTACAGCCAGTCAAACGCGATACGATTCTGGTGGGAGATAGCCTCTCCCTGCCAAATACCAAACTCTTCGGCACAGACGGCATTCGCGGGAAAGTTGGAGAATTGCTGAATGCACCCCTAGCCCTGCAAGTGGGCTTCTGGGCTGGACAAGTTCTACGGCAACATTCCCCCAACCAGGGGCCTGTGATTTTGGGACAAGACAGCAGGAATTCCAGCGATATGCTGGCAATGGCACTGTCAGCGGGTTTGACGGCAGCCGGTTTGGAAGTGTGGAATTTGGGATTGTGTCCCACTCCCTGCGTTGCTTATCTGGCAAGCGTTTCGGAGTCGGTCGGCGGAGTGATGATTTCGGCTTCTCACAATCCCCCAGAAGACAACGGCATTAAATTTTTTGGCTCAAACGGATCGAAGCTGTCGCAGCAGTTGCAGGAACAAATCGAAGCGGGAATCCGAGGGGCAAAGGTTCCAATTTCTAGCTTGGGTTGGGGACACCACTACCATCGGTCTGAGTTGGTTAAAGATTATGCCACTTCGCTCTGTGATTCGCTGCAACAGATGAATTTGGAGGGAATGCGGATAGTTTTGGATTTGGCTTGGGGGGCTGCCGCGGGTTTGGCCCCGGCGGTGTTCGCGCAAATGGGGGCGGATGTTATCTGTTTGCACGACTCTCCTGATGGCGATCGTATTAATGTTAACTGCGGTTCTACTCATCTCGACAGTTTGCAAGCGGCTGTTTTGGAACACAATGCCGATTTGGGATTTGCTTTTGACGGCGATGCCGATCGAGTTTTGTGTGTTGACAACCAAGGTCGAACGATTGACGGCGATTACATTCTTTATCTGTGGGGCAGGCAGTTGCGCGACTCCCAACAGTTACCATCCAATTTAATTATTTCTACTGTAATGGCTAACCTCGGCTTCGAGCGAGCTTGGGAAGAATTGGGGGGCAAACTAACTAGAACCAACGTGGGAGATCAGTACGTTCACGCTGAAATGCAGCGCACTGGTGCGATGTTGGGAGGCGAACAGTCGGGACACATTCTTTGTCCGCATTACGGTATTAGCGGCGACGGTTTGCTGACAGCTTTGCATATGGCTTCGCTGGTGCGCCAGTCCGGGCAATCTTTGGCACAATTGGTAAGTGGCAGTTTCCAAACTTATCCGCAGTTGCTGCGAAATATTCGGGTGGACGATCGCGAAAAACGCCTGAAATGGCACGAGTGCGAGGCAATGCAAAAGGCGATCGAGCGTGCTACAACAGCAATGGGCGAACAGGGACGGGTTTTGGTTCGCGCTTCTGGCACTGAACCGCTAATTCGAGTTATGGTGGAAGCTGCTAGCGCCGAATTGGCTAATTTCTGGACTGAAAATTTAGTTTTAGCCGTTCAGCAACACATAGCTATCTGATGGAAATGGGGACTTGCTAAAAGTTGTGAATTTTGAGTGTTGAGTTTTGAGTTAAAATCCTTTAATTCAAAATTCAGAAATCAAAATTTCTAACTATTAATTTCGATTTTTAATCAACTTCTCCAAAAATAACGAGTGGGGTAGGCAGGATGCCTGCCCTTAACTTTATTTTCACTCAATTGTGTGATGATGATTTCTGTTGTTATACCTACCTACAACCGCGAGCAACCTCTGCGAGAGACATTGGCTGATGCGATTAGGCAAAATTACCCGAATTTTGAAGTGCTGGTAATTGATCAAACTCGCACCCACGAATCGGAAACTCAAGTTTATTTAGAGGAATTGGCAAATGCTGGCCAAATTCGGTGGTTTAGAGTAGATTGGGCGAGTTTACCGGCGGCTCGAAATTATGCAGTGCGACGCGCAGTTGGAGAAATTATTTTATTTATTGATGATGATGTACAATTGCCCGATGGTTTTTTGGCTGCTCACGCTGACAATTATTTAGAAAAACCCGATGTGGGATGTGTGGCAGGCAGGGTTTTTGACAGAATGAAACTCGATAATTCTGGAGGCGATTTGGCGATCGAATATTTGCCCTCAGAAGCGATGGATCCAGGCATTGCCTGGTATTTTATCGATTTGGTGCATACAGTCAAACCGCAGCAGGTGCTCTCGGCTAGGGGCTGTAATATGTCTTTTCGCCGGCAGGTTTTTGCCGAAGGCGGGCTGAGGTTTGACGAGCGGTTTGCAGGGAGTGCGGTGCGGGAGGAGTCGGATTTTTGTTTGAGATTGCGATCGACTGGCATGAAAATTTGGTACGATCCCAATGCGTGTTTAGTTCACTTGGGGGAAGAGAGCGGCGGATGTCACGATGTCAGCACGCGATCGATCGAATATCAAATCACATTTTATCACAACCATTTCCTCATGGGATTGAAAAATTTAACAGCCTTTCAATGCCTGCGATTTTTTGCCAAACTGTTTGACTGCCACGTTTTGGGAAATCCACCTTGTTATAAAAGCGCCTCGCCCATTAAAATTATAACTAGATTTGCTTTTTATATCCTGGGTTTTCTCAGTGCTATAAATACAGTAATTCAATCTCTGTGGAATGATGGACAAAGTTATAGCCATCAAGACAAGATTAACGATCAATAATTACCTATTCCCCATTCGCCCTTCCCAATAAATGAGAATTCTCGTGGCTAGTCACACCTATATTGTGGACATTAATCGGGAAAAATTCAAGATATTAGCCAACCTAGAACCCGATATTGAAGTAACAGTTGTAGTGCCGCAGCGTTGGAAACCGGGAGGCGTACAAAATAAAATTATAGAAACGCAATTTTATCAAAAAGGCTCATTTAAAGTTGTCCCAGTCTCCAACTTTAGTCAAAACAATCAGGGTTTGCTAACTTTTGGTACAGATTTAATTGAAGTTTTGCAAAAAATTAAACCCCAGATAATTCAAGTTGAACAAGGTTCAAAATCTATCGCTTGCGCTCAGTTAATTTTACTCAATAAACTGCTAAAACTGCAAGGAAAAAATATATTATTTACTTGGTGGAATCTGCCTTATCAATTGAATTGGCCGATTTCAGTATTAGAAAATTACAATCTTCAGCACACCGACGGAATTATTGCAGGCAACCTAGATGGAGCTAAAATTTTGCGGCAGCGGGGCTATCAAGGTGCGGTAAAAGTAATGCCACAACTCGGAGTAGATGAAGCTTTGTTTCGCCACACTGGTAAAGACGCTGATTTATCGCGCAGGTTCGGTATTGAACAGACCGATTTTGTGGTAGGATTTGTAGGGCGATTTGTCGAAGAAAAAGGATTGTTGACTTTAGCTGAAGCCTTGGCAGGGTTGAAAAAAATCTCTTGGAAGTGGCTGTTAGTTGGACAAGGAAAATTGCGGACGCACCTCGCCGAAAAATGTATTGAATGGGGAATCAGCGATCGCATAATCTGGGTAGAAAGCGTTTCTCACGAAGAAATTCCCCCCTACATTAACTTAATGAACTGTTTGGTATTGCCCTCGCAAACCAGCTATAAATTCAAAACTTTGACCACGGTGGGCTGGAAAGAACAATTCGGTCACGTTTTAATCGAAGCGATGGCCTGTAAAATTCCGGTGATTGGTTCCGACTGCGGGGAAATTCCCCACGTCATCGGCGATGCGGGCTTATTATTCCCCGAAGGAAATGCAGGGGTTTTGCGAGAATGTTTGCAGAAATTAATGGAGCGGCGGGAGTTGGCGGCCGATTTGGGCGATCGGGGTTATCATAGAGCGATGAGCAATTATACCAATAAAGCTTTAGCTGAGCAGTTGTTGGAATTCTACAAAGAATTGTTGTAACTTTTAGCTATAATGCAAGTGTTAAATAATAACTTTGGTAAATGTCTATTCCTTCCGAGATACGCTCTTTGGTTGACGAGCTCTACCAGGTACTAGACGATAGCGAGCGCCAAGCAACGCAGGGACTTTTTGCACTTAGAAGAGCCATGTCTCTTTTTCCCCAGAATGAAATACTGATGCAATACTTTTCTTCCATCACCAATTTTCAATTCAACGTAGCAGGTACTCGCTTACAAGCAGAGCACATTGTGGGCAATGTATTGATGGCTGGTGTGCCCGATGAAGATGTTCAAAAAGCAGGAGATTATTTAGCAGCCTTGCTAAAGATGGCTCCCGAATCGAAAATCATGATAGACAAAGTAGTTGAGAGATTAGAAGCATTGCCATGAAACAATTACCAGATGAAAGCCAACTCCTGGAAATCCTTGAAATTGTGAAAGCTGCGGAAGCAAAAGCCAGTGAAATGTATGAATTTTCCAAGACAATGGCTCACAATACCCAAATTACAGCAACAAAGAGAGAGGAAGCTGAACAGCTAGACGGGCAACCTTTTCCAGATAATTAAATTGGTAATGGGAGATGTTGGTATGTGGATTTAAATAACTATCCCTGATGCGGATTCTCCAAATTATCCCCTCAATTTCTCTAGTCTACGGCGGGCCAAGTCAAATGGTACTCGGACTTTCTGCGGCCCTGGCTTCCCGAGGTATTGATGTCACAATTATCACCACAGATTCTAACGGAGATATCGGTCAACATCCCTTAGATGTGACTCTAAATCAACCACTACAACAAAACGGCTATCAAATTATTTATTTCCGCTGTTCTCCGTTTCGTAGATATAAGTTTTCACTCTCGTTATTGCAGTGGTTAAATGAAAATGCGCGACAATTTGACCTGGCTCACATTCACGCTGTTTTTTCGCCAGTAACTACCTTCGCGGCTACAATTGCAAGATATCATCATTTGCCATATATTATCCGTCCCTGCGGTATGCTCGATCCGGCTGATTTGCAGAAAAAAAAGCGCTTGAAACAGATTTATGCCACGCTTTTAGAACGCCCTAATTTAGCAGGGGCAGCCGCAATTCATTTCACAAGTCAAGAAGAAGCTAAAATCTCAGAAAGATTTGGTTTGGGTAGCACAGCCAAGATGCCTGTGCCACGGGATTTGGTGATTCCATTGGGTGTGACACCAGGTTGGTTTCCTAACAGATTGCGAGAATCTCAAGTGCCAATCATCTTATTTATGTCGCGAATTGAACCTAAAAAAGGGCTTGATTTGTTAATTCCCGCATTAGAAAGTATTTTAAGATCGGGGATAGATTTTCACTTGATTTTAGCTGGTTCAAATCCCCAAGATGCTGATTATGAAACAAAAATTAAAGTACAAATTCATAATTCAAGCTTAGCAAAATACACAACAATAACTGGCTTTGTGAGCGGTGATTTAAAACTTGAACTGTTGACAAAAGCCGACTTATTTGTATTGCCTTCTTATTACGAAAACTTTGGCATTGCTGTAGCAGAAGCGATGGCCGCCGGTGTACCTGTCGCCATTTCCGATCGCATACATATTGCGGAAGACATACAGCAAGCAGAAGCTGGTTGGGTGGGGCCTTTGGAAGTAGGGGCGATCGCCAATTCAATCAAATCAGCACTTCTGAATCCCGAAGAACGCCAACGGCGGGGATTGAACGGCAAAAAGTATGCCGAAAAGCATTATAACTGGGAGGCGATCGCCCAGCAAACCATCGATGCTTACCAGCAGATTTTGTCATCTATTAACTAGGGCTTGCTGAAAAAGTTAGAAAACAGCATTTAGAAAGATGAGTGAATTCGAGTTCTCCTCGGCAATATAAGTTT
>NZ_JAUBTS010000048.1:50044-57586 GCF_036705105.1 Microcoleus sp. B9-D4 | reverse complement strand
GCCCGTCCTTTTTGGACGGGCGGGACGCCCATCCCACAATAACAATTAAAATTGTAAGTTATTTAATTCGCGATCCTTAGAGGGAAATTTTATCCCCCAGTCTCTTTCAATCCCTGGGTGATCTCAACATTGTATCAGTAACAGGCTTTCCGGCCTGTTCCACAAAGAGTAAACCGGGACTTATTATAGATATCAGAATAACCAGCAATCAAAATAACCAGCGGGCGGCGAATCGTCATGCAAAATTTGAGCTTTGTCTAAATTAGGTATAGCTTCAGCCAATTCTCTACCTACTTTTATCTCAAGCGCCCTGTCTGTTAAGGGAAAGGAAAATTGATAGCCATGTTGCAAATATTTTGCCTTAGCAACAATCTCATCTTTCCCTAAAATAGCGCTGTTAGTACCCATCAAAACGCTGTTAATATCCTTCCACGGACACACGCACACTTGAGAAAACACGCTTTGAAAAGTCTTGATTTTTTCGGCATAAAACTGATCTCTGTGCAGCAGATTGGCTAGCACAACTCCCTCGCTAGACAAGTGTTTTTCGCAGATTTGATAAAATTCTTTGGTGGATAGGCGATGCGGAAAGTAGCCGTTGCCAAAAGCTACGTCGATCATGATGATATCGTACTGAGTATCTGATTTTTGCTGCTCTAAATACTCTCGGCCGTCTTGAATTGTTACAGTTAGCCGAGGGTCCAATTTTACCCCAAAACACTGTGTAGCTGCTTCGATCGCGATCGGATCGACATCCGCACATTCTATAACAGTTTCCGGCAAATAGTGGTGCAAAACTAAGGGAATTCTGCCGCCGCCAAATCCAGCTATGTAGATTCTTTGAGGTAGGCTTTGCCACACTAAACCCAACATCATCGCCTGAGTATATTCAGACACTAGATGTAAAGGATTGTTGAAATCGAAAACAGATTGCAGTAAATCTGTTTGCTGATTTATTTTTTCTACTAAAGATAGCTTAATGTGCGATCGCTCTTTTGTGACTGCAACATAGTGAACACCCGACTCTTTGCAAAAAATAACTTTGTCTGGCTGTTGCTGTAGCCAAGCCAGCCGCTGTCCAATAGCGGATAAATTAATAGATTGCCAAGTTTTGTGTTCCTCAATCATGTGATTTTAAATTTTGATTTTAAATTTTATTTAAATTCGATATTCTCTAAGAATATAGCCTCATCAACGCGGTTTCTACCACAATGGCTGAGTCGCCCGGTATCTCCGAAGAAACCGGGTTTCTAGTCAAGGCTGAGGCTAGTCAGTCGATTTTAGATTTTAGATTTTAGATTTTAGATTTACCCCACAGATAAATCTGGGAGTTTGAACTTTGGTCTAAAATTTTTATCTTTCCACGACTTAAGTCGGGGGCTCGCATCCGTTTTTGGGCTGGGTCATGTTCTCATTTTTCAGCAGGGCGAAGAACGAGAAGACAACAGAAATTCACCCGATTACAGCCGCTTATACGCCACCAATTCCAAACCTGAAACCGAAAGTTCCACTTTTTCCCAATCTTGCTTGTCACCTTCTAACTTTTCAAAGGCTGCTGAGGTAAGCAAAATCTCTCCCCGTTCCGCCAAATCCTCTCCCAGCTTAGATGCCAGATTGAATTCCGCTCCGTACATATCCTCTCCTTCCAGCATCAAAACATCGCCACAGCCAATACCAATGCAGAGGTAAATATCCATCTCCGGCGGCAGTGTGGTGTTGACAGCCGCCGTGTGTTTCAAAGAGTCGATCGCAGCTTCCACCGCTGATTTTACATCGGGAAAAACTGCAAAAATATTGTCAGCTTCCTCCTTAACTACAGTGCCGCCGTATTCGGAAATTATCGGTTTGACAATTCCGTGCATCCGGTGAATCATTGCCAAAAAATGAATAATTCCGTAGCGGACTGTCGTTCGCGAAAATCCCGACATATCCATTACTAAAATTGCGTAATTTTTGCGAAAATTTGAATTGATTTTTTCATCAATCTCAGCCATTCTTTCGGGATATTCGTTTCTTTCTTGCAGCAACTTTTCCAAGTTAGCGCGGTTATTTGTTTTCATTTGAGGTTTTCAATTAAATTTCCAATCGCGACACAGTTCTTGAGGTCGGCAAGCCGGATGCACCGCACAATTGATGCCGTCCTTGCCGTAATAATACTCGCAGACTTTGCAAGGTTTAGTTTGCTCTAATTTGTTCATCAAAATTGCCCGAATTGTCTGGACTCGGTTGCGATACTTGTTTGCATTCGAGTGACTCGGTTCAATTGCCAAAGCTTGCTCGAAAGCTGCTAAGCTGGAATCGTACAATTTAATAATTTGAGAACTGTATTTTGTCCAAGCATCGGCATGGCTTTGATACAGTTCGACTGTACTTAAGTTTAATAGCCCGTATTCTGTCCAAGCGTCGGCTGAAGCTCGATCGAACTTAATATTGGCATTGAGCAAAACTTTTTTGATCGTTGCCAAAAGTTCCCTCGGCTGCCAAGGTTTGCTAACATAAGCCTCGGCGCGATCGCCCTGGAACCTCGCAAATAAAGCTAACTGCTGTCCCTTGCCTGTTAAAAATACCACCGGTATGTTCCGAGTTTGGGGGTTAGCTTTAATTAAACGACAAACCCCGTAGCCGTCTAGACGGGGCATTATGACATCTAATAATACTAAATCAGGGCAATTTTTCTCAATTTTATCCAGCGCTTCCACACCGTCAGATGCCTGAATTACATTCAATCCGCTGCATCTCAACTGATGTGAAATGCACTCGCGCTGGCTGCGGGAATCTTCCACCACTAAAACTGTACTCATCACTCCCCACCTGGTTTTTGAGGTAAACTTGTTCGTTGCTTCGAGTTGCCCTTGCTGAAATCAGTTTACCCACATTGGAAGAGTTTGTTATCACTGGCAAGCTAAACTTACTCAAATTGCAACAAATCTTAAACTGGCAAGCAAAGGTGATACTTATCAGAAAATGCTGGTTGCTAATACGCGGACAATTATTCGAGGTTTAGGCGGTAAATATTCGGCTTTTAAGCCTTAATAGCGACAAAATGTAGTGATTTCGGGCGAAAACCTTGTTGAATTGCAACAGATAATCGGCTACTGTATACGTTACAGTTCTTAAACACGACAAATGAATAGATTGCTCCTCACTTTATTGGTAAGTCCGACGCTATTTGGATCTGTGATGTCTTTGAGCGCGATCGCAAATACCCCTCTAATTAGCGAAACACCAGCTCAATCGGCTGATTCGCCTCAATGCGTGCCCTCGCCCCACACTCAGCGTCTGACTTGCGTGCGGCTTTCTGGCAAGTCTGCTGCTGTAGCTTCTAAGCCGAGAATTAGTTGGCAGCGCCCTGCTGACGAACAGGTGGCAATGTTGGATTTTTCGGAAGAAGAAAGCGATGCGGCGGTGGCGCTGTTTGGCTGCGACTGTCAGATGTGTATCAACTCGCTGCGACAGTTGCGCGGTTTGCCACCTCTGGATCTAGCTTCTTGAGGGCGATCGCGCCATAGTGTTCGAGCTAACGTTTGAATCTTGCTCAAATCGCGATCGTTGCGAAATTTGATAATTGCGGGACGATCGCACTTTTCATCTACCATCACCTATTCAGAGCGGCGATCGAGCAGTTCAGAGCGATCGACCTTGTGATGTCCACAAATTTCAATAATTTCTCACCCCTACAATGCCCTTCGATGTCTTTCGGGCAAAAGGCATACTATCGAATTCTATCACAGCTCAACAGTTGTTTTTTTTGATATTTCATCAGTCTATAATTTGGCCGTTTGTAATGGCGAAGGTTATTCGCAGCTACACTAACGAGACTGCCAAAAGTTGTAGTTTTGGGTTGGTAACAGTAGATGAATGCAGATCAACGCTGATGTTGCAAATCGATCGCACCCGCCGCCAAAATTAAATGTATAATATTAACGAAGTAAACCGCTACGAGTGAATCATGTCCGCAAACACCGCGCTACCCGCCGCCCTAGCTAAAATCGTTCAGCGCTTTCAGCGACATTCCGATCCGAAACAGCGCTACGAACAACTGCTGTGGTATGCCAAGCGACTACCAGCATTTCCCGAAAGCGACAAACTGCCGGAAAACAAAGTTTCTGGCTGCGTGTCGCAAGTTTATATTACTGCAAATTTGGCAGAGGGAAAAGTTTTGTATCAAGGCGATTCAGACGCTCAGTTAGTCAAAGGATTAGTTGGCTTGCTGGTGGAAGGTTTGAGCGGATTAACGCCTGCTGAAATTGTCACCATTACCCCAGATTTTATTCAAGACACGGGATTGAATGTGAGTTTGACACCTTCCCGCGCTAACGGATTTTACAACATTTTTCAAATGATGAAAAATAAGGCACTTGCTTGTGAATTGAGCAAGCAAGCCGAAGCAAATTAAAAGAAGAAACAGTCATGACTCAAACTACAATTTTAACAAAATCAGGTTCGGGCAACTATTCCGCCGCCGTTCAAGAATATATCTGGAATTGGCAAGAAACGCAAATCAAAGTTATTTACGAAACCAGAGGACAGGGAAATCCTGTATTGCTGCTGCCGGCTTTCAGTACGGTTTCGACGCGAGAAGAAATGCGTCCTTTAGCAGAATTGTTAGCTCCTAAATTTCAAGTGGTGAGCTTAGATTGGCCGGGTTTCGGCGACTCGGATCGCCCGCAAACCGACTATAAACCGCAATTATACTATCAATTTCTCAAAAATTTTGTTGAGGCAAATTTTAATAGTCCTGTGGCTGTAGTTGCAGCAGGTCACGCTGCGGGTTATGTGATGAAATTAGCGCAATCAAAACCGAATGTTTGGTCAAAGATTGTGTTAGCTGCGCCCACTTGGCGCGGGCCTTTGCCGACGATGAGCAAACAGCAAAGCGGCTGGCACGGAATTGTGAGAGAATTAGTACGATCGCCCTTACTGGGACAATTCCTATACAAACTCAACACAGCGCCGTCATTCCTCAGTCTCATGTACCGCCGCCACGTCTACGCCGATGCAGCTAAAGTCACGCCAGATTTCATCCAAAGCAAATGGCAAGTGACGCAAAAACCCGGTGCTAGGTACGGTTCCGCTGCCTTTGTGACTGGTGGTTTAGATACGGCAAAAGTGCGATCGGAATTTACAGATAAATTTCAACAATTAGCAGTGCCGGTGATGGTTGTAATTGCTGAAAATGCGCCGCCAAAATCAAAGGCTGAAATGGAAGCATTAACGGAATTACCGGGTGTTGAATCGCGAGTTATTCCCGGTTCTTTGGGTATGCACGAAGAGAATGCTGAAGCTTTGGCAAATGTGGTTAAATCTTTTATTTGAGAGGATTAAGAGGGGATGAACCGCAGAAGGCGCAGAGAACGCAGAGGGGAGGAATGCAAGCTGTTTTTTTTACGTTAGTTTGGATTTTTTGCTATTGGTTTTGTCTGCCAGTTTATGCTGTCGGAGATTCGCCGATGGTCAATTTGCCACAGAGTACGATTGAAGGTGCGATCGACTTTCACATTCATTCTTCTCCTGATGTGATTCCCCGCAGATTAGACGATTTTGAAGTAGCGAAATTAGCTGCTAGGGCGAAGATGAAAGCGGTTGTATTGAAAAATCATTATGCCAGTACAGCAGCGCGGGCCGTTTTGGTTAATAAAATAGTACCAGAAATCCAAGTTTTCGGAGGAGTTGTTCTTAATCATTCGGTAGGCGGCATTAATCCCGACGCTGTAGAAGCAATGCACCGCATTGGTGGCAAATACGGTAAAGTAGTGTGGCTACCAACCGTTGATGCTGAGCATAACTTGCAGGTTTTTCACAAGCCGGGAATTGGGATTAAAGTTGCGGAAAATGGCAAGGTTTTACCGGAAACAGCAGCGGTGTTGAAGGTTGTAGCCAAAGATAATTTGATATTGGAAACCGGTCATATTTCCTCAGAAGAAGTGATGGCGGTTGTCGGTGAAGCCAACCTCCTCAACATTAAAAACATCCTCATTACCCACGCAATGGCGGATGTACCCGGTTTATCCCTAGAAAATATGCAAACAGCCGCCGCAGCCGGAGCTTTCTTAGAACTCGCATTTGTGAACGATTTGATGGGAGAAAATGCTGCTGATGACGGACACAAAAACTGGCATCAAGTTTCTATTAGTAAGATGGCAGCAGCGATTAAACTAATAGGAGCAGAGCATTTTGTTCTCAGCACGGATTTAGGAAGGAAACCCGATCCTTTGCCTGCGGAAGGTTACAAATTATTTGTGGAAAAATTAATAGATGAAGGCATTTCTCCGCAGGAAATTGATTTGATGATGAAACACAATCCAGCTCGATTGTTAGGCATTTAGAATTGGTAATTGGGTATTGGGAATCAGGGATTGGGAATCGCTAATTGAGAATTCTCTTCCCTCTTCCTTCTGCCTTCTGCCTGACATCGGTTACATCCGTTACATCCGTCGAGCGAATCCGTTGCCGAACTTCCTTCTTCCTGACATCCGTTACATCCGTCGAGCGAATCCGTTGCCGAACTTCTTTCTTCTATTCTTGATTGCCTTTGCCGTTCAAGTATCCGTTATCTGCAATGCGCCAACCACCCCCAGCATTGCCCGTTAAATCGCTATCTTCCACGGTAGCAATGCCATCTCTGTAAACGGCGATCGCCTCACCTTCATTACCATTAATCCGACACCGGCGCACGATCAATTTTCCTCCCAATCCGACACCTATTCCCAAACTGCCGTTGTCAAAAATACTGCAATCTTCCACCGTTGCTTTCCCATTATCCGATATAAAAATTCCGTTCCATACCCCATCATGAATTTGACTGCGGCGGAGGATAGAACTTGCATCAGGGCCGCAAATTCCCACCACAGAATAGTCCGCAGAAGTGATATCGCTGTCTTCTACGATCAACTCGCCTTTGCGAATATCTACAGCGTAATATTTCCCAGTGGCGCTCAGAGTTAAACCCCGGACTAAAGCAGTATCACTTGCCATTTTAATGCAGTTTGAGTTGATACTTTCAACCACAATGCGATCGACCTCTCCGCTGCCGATAATTTCTACCGATTTGTCGAGAATTAGACTTTCGCGATAAACGCCTGGATGCACGTCAATGCGCGTGCCCGGTGCTGCATTTTTCAGCGCTTCGCTAATAGTAGTATAATCGCCTTGACCCTGCTGAGAAACAACAAATCCTTTACTCTTCAAAACTTGGGGAGCAGAAGTAGATGCTTTAATTTGCCCTGATTCCGAGTCAAAATGCTCAGATTGTCGTGAGCCAGCTTCGGAAAGTTGCGATGTTAGCAGCAAGCGTTCTTGATAAACTGTCTCTAGCTGGTGTTCTAACTCGGATACTTGAAATTGAAGTTGAGCTTGATTCTGGTGGGCTGTCTCGATTTGACTTTGAGTTTCCGAGAGTTGAGAATAAAGGTGCGATCGTTCTCTGTTAGCCGTTTCTAGCTGAGATGCCAATTCAGAGCGACTTTGACGCACACTTTCTAACTGACTTTCTAAGTCTGATACTTGAGATTGAAGTTGAGTTTGATTCTGATTGGCTGTCTC
>NZ_JAUBTS010000048.1:0-49944 GCF_036705105.1 Microcoleus sp. B9-D4 | reverse complement strand
GATTTGACTTTGCAATTGGGAGATTTGAGAAGTGAGCTGAGATTCCAATTCAGAGCGACTTTGACGCACACTCTCTAGCTGAGCTTCTAAGTCGGATACTTGAGATTGAAGTTGAGCTTGATTCTGATTAGCTGTCTCGATTTGACTTTGCAATTGGGAGATTTGAGAAGTGAGCTGAGATTCCAATTCAGAGCGACTTTGACGCACACTCTCTAACTGGTGTTCTAACTCGGATACTTGAGATTGAAGTTGATTTTGATTCTGGTTGGCTGTCTCGATTTGACTTTGGAATTCCGACAGTTGAGAATAAAGTTGCGATCGTTCAATGTTAGCAGTTTCTAGCTGAACTTCTAATTCAGAGCGAGTTTGATGCAGGCTATTTAGCTGATTTTCTAAGTCCGATACTTGAGATTGAAGTTGAGTTTGATTCTGATTGCCCGTCTCGATTTGACTTTGGGATTCCGAGATTTGAGAAGTGAGTTGAGATTCCAATTCAGAGCGACTTTGACGCACAGTTTCTAACTGACTTTCTAAGTCGGATACTTGAGATTGAAGTTGATTTTGATTCTGATTTGCTGTCTCGATTTGAGTTTGCAATTGGGAGATTTGAGAAGTGAGCTGAGATTCCAATTCAGTGCGACTTTGACGCACAGTTTCTAACTGTTGCTCTAAGTCCGAGATTTGAGATTGAAGTTGATTTTGATTCTGGTTTGCTGTCTCGGCTTGACTTTGAATTTCCGAGAGTTGAGAATAAAGTTGCGAGCGTTCGGTGTTAGCAGTTTCTAGCTGAACTTCTAATTCAGAGCGAGTTTGATGCAGGCTATTTAGCTGATTTTCTAAGTCCGATACTTGAGATTGAAGTTGAGTTTGGATCTGGTTGGCTGTCTCTATTTGACTTTGGGATTCCGACAGTTGAGAATAAAGGTGCGAGCGTTCTGTGTTAGCAGTTTCTAATTGAGCTTGCAGTTCTGATAACTGAGACTGGAGTTGCGAGATATCTCCCTCCTTGCCATGTATCTGAGACTCCAATTCGGACAATTCTGACAGCAGTCTTTCTCGCTCTACAACAACCATTTCGGATTGAAGTTGTACTTCATGAAGTTGAGAGTTTAACTGCATTTTCTCCAGATTAGCAGCTTCTAACTGTCTTTGCAGTTCTAATAATTCAAATGGAGGTTGCTGTGCTTGTTCGCGAGCGGTTTGCAATTGAGAGTTGAGTGTTTTGCGTTCTTGCTCTGCACTCTCCAATTGAGCTTGTAGCTCTGACAATTCCGAAGTAAATTGCGATCGCTCGGCTTCGACTAATTGCAGTTGAGCTTGCAAACCCGCAAGTTGAGACTGAAGTTGCTGCCGCTCTTCAATGGAGCGATCGAACTTAATTTGAATTTCCGACAACTGGTACTGTACCTGCAATCTGCTTTGGCTAGCCGTTTCCAACTGACTCTCAAATTCCGACAGCAGAGCGTGAAATTGAGAACGTTCTGCATCCACCGTCTCTAACTCTGCTTCCATTTCCAGTAATTGAGCGTTAAGTTGCGATCGCTCCCGATCCGCAACTTCTAACTGCTCTTTAAGTTCTGCCACTTCTGCTAACTGGGACTCAGCTTGTTGAGCATTTTCTAGCTGAAACTGCAAATCAGCAATCAGAGCATCAATTTGCGATCGATCCTGGGCAATTCCTGCCAAAAATTCTTCCATTTCCGACACTTGATTTTTTAACACTTCTTGCTCGCGAGTCACAGTTTCCAAGCGACTTTGTAACTGAGACAATTCAGAATTTAGCTGATTTTCATTCTGCACCTTTTGCCGCAATTCCGAAGTTCGGGCATCCAACTGAGCAGCCAAATTCGATATAGCCTCCTGCGAACCCTGCATCCGCACCAAATTGCGTGAATTGCGCTTATTCAAAATTAGCCAGCAGACTAATGCCCCGCCTCCAAATCCTATTAATAAAAGTAATGCTTCCATGTGTTTTATCTAATTAATATAACTTGAGGGATTTTGATTCTGACCCAAAAAATGGTCTCTACAAATCGCTATCTTATATCGTTTCCGGTTGCATCGGAATCATAAAATCGAGTCAACAGTTAACACTCAACCATTCAGTTTTGCGACTCCGAGTCAATCGATTTTAGATTTTAGATTGAAGCATTGACTCCACGCATACATTCGGGGGGCAAGTTTCATCGAATACAGGTTTTTTATTTCTGGGTCCTGAGTCTGCTTTCGGAATGAATCCGGGGGCTTGTATCCTGGATGCTTTCGGTCAACTGTCAACTGTCAACTGTCAACTGTCAACTGTCAACTGTCAACTGTCAACTGTCAACTGTCAACTGTCATGAGGAGTGCAACCGCAATTGATATTACTCAAAGCTATCACAACTTGCCAGCCTGTGTTCACTTTGCTCAACAATTTATATTTCTTTACAAATCCCTTTTGTTTACAGGTAAGGTGCAGCGCACCCTGCAAGTCCGATTAATCAAGCAAATGCACAATATGAGGAATAATTTCGATATGCTGAGTCAACAAATAATCCAACCTATCCGCCAGTAAACTAAAAATTAAATCGTTATAACTCATTCCGTATTCCGCCAAACCTAAAGCTACCAAACTCGTCACATTTTCCCCTGGATGTTTCAAATCCGGTTTGGGATTTGCTTCCAAAACATAAAGCGATCCATCAGCATCACTTCGGACATCGATCCGCACCAAGCTGTTCAAACTAAACTCCCAATAAATTTTTCTAGCTAACTCAATTAACTCTTGTTGGAGTTCAGGTTCCTCACTGCCCATCAACCGTCCTCGATCGGCCGTAATTGCTTTTTTATCCATAGAAGTAAAGATAAGTTCGTCAGGCTCCAGCACCCGCTCTATCGTGGAAAAAGCAAAAGGTTTTGTATCTTTACAAAAGCCGCCTTTAGCATATTTAACATATCCACAAACTGCTACACAAAATTCTCGTCCCGGCAAATATTTTTCAAGTAAAGCAGTATTGTGAGTGGTTCGGTGAACTTCCGAAACCGCCTGAGACAAACCCTCAATTGTGTCTACAAAATGAACGTGCAGCGAAGCGCGACCGGATACGGGTTTAACAACAAACGGCCCTTGATAGTCACCAAAAGCAATGGCAAAACGCTGATGTAAATTAGGCTCAAAAATCCCTTGAGAAGGATGCCAAGTCATAAACGGAGCGGTTTTTATTCCGACTGATTGCAGTTCTCGTTTAAAAGCGTGTTTGTTATCTAAAGTTGAACTATTTAAAGGATTGTGACCGACATAAGGCATTCCCAACATTTCCAACAATGCGGGAGTGTGACAAACAGGATTGTAGCCCTGGACTCCGCCAGTATTCAGCCACACTAAATGAATGTTTTTTTGTTTTAGTTTTTCCGGCAAATTCATGTCATCAGGCATGACAAAGACTTGCTGAAAGCCAATTTCTGCTAAGGCTTTAGCAATCTCGCGGGCGACTACTTCGTAACTCTTCCAAGAGCGGGGATTGTGAGTTTTGTAAATCACTGAGCCGGGGCGATCGCAGTCGCCGCCGAACACCACAGCAATCCGCAATTTAGCAAACAGCACCTCCAAATATTGAGGCAGCAAACTAAAGTCGTAATGCCAGCGATTCAGGTTGATTGATGTTGGATTCATTTAAGTATTTTTTCCTTTTGGTTTCATTTTTTAGCCACCGAACCGCTAGATTTTCCCAAGTATATTCCCGCCAAAACCACAGAAAAAGCAAACCAATTAAACAAGCTCAAACTTTCCGAAAACAGCACCCAAGCCATAATCGCCGTAATTACGGGTTCTAGCAGCAGGAAAAAAGCTACAAATTCCGACGACAAACTACCGAGACTGTGGATAAGCAGTCCCTGACCGAAAGCTTGGCAAATCACGGCCAAAGCAATTACAGTCAGCCATCCCTGCTCAGAATAAGGGAAAACTCGATCGCCCGCAAGCAGAACCAGTGGCAAAACCAAGATACTGCCCATAAAACAGCGCCACATCAATATAGTTGTCGCCGGAAACTTGGTTCGCAAATGTTCTGAAATTAGCAGATTTCCTGCATAAAACATCGCCGATAAAAGAGCAGCAACGTCGCCGACAAGATGGTCTCCCGCAGTTTGCAAATCGTCGATTCCGATCGCAATTGCGCCGGACAAAGCCACCGCCAGTCCCACCAAAAACCTGTTGTCAAAGCGCCGCCCCAACAGCAGCCATCCCCCCAAAGTAGTAAATAAAGGAGTTAAGTTTCGCAGTACAGTAGAATTAGCGACATTAGTCTGACTCAGTGACCAGGCCCAGAAACCCACAGAAGCAGAAGAAACCACGCCTACGGCTATTAACAGCATCACATCCTGCAGAGTGTAGTTCGATCGCTCTTTAACTTGGGCCCCAGACATTCGGCGGCGCGCAGCATCAGCACCATTCCACACTCCAAATACCACAGTTGCTATCCACAAACGGTTAAAAACAGTAGCATTCGGGCTGATTTCCCGTTCGCTCAACCTAATAAAAATCGCCGCCAGCGACACCGCTAGCAGCGCCGCCGACAGCGAAACGATCGCCCAAATTTTGCCTTGACTGTCAGCTAATTCACCGTTTTTTAAACTGTCTGGCTTTCCCGAAACAATAGTTTTGTCTTCAGTTGTTAAGGCAGAGTTTAACTCGGTTTTTTCCAAAATATTGCGTTGAATTTCAATATTTGGCTCTGGCAATCCCAGTTTTTTTGACATTATTAAAAGTTCCAATGAAGGCAGAAGGCAGTTGTGTAGGGTGCGTGACGCAAGAAAATTTGGGCGACGAATAAAGTGACTCAAAAGTCACGCACTCTACTTACTAGGGCTGCACCAACTATTTTTTATAGTTAACAGCAGCTTAGGTTGAAGGTTTAACAGAAAGCCTTGTCAAAGCCTCCTTCAGCACCGGCGGCAATTGCCGGATAATCTTGCCTTTGTCGCGATCGACACCAACCAAAGTTACCTGTGCTGTCACATATAACTCCTGAGTATCAGCCGATCGAATTTCGTAATCCCAAAGCAGCCGCACACCCTCGGTAGCAGCGATCCGCGTTCTGACTGCCACAGATTGACCCATTTGTACAGCCCGGTGGTAGCGCAGCGAAAGTTCCACCACGGGCAATTCCAAACCCTGCGCCACCCAGTCTGCATACTCGATGCCAAGAGATCGCAAACTTTCCACCCTAGCTTCCTCCATCCAAGCAATATAAGTCCCGTGCCAAACCACACCGCTGTAGTCAGTATGGTGAGGGTAAACTCGCACCAAATATTCAAACCAGCCCTCAGAGTCTATTCTGGGCCGGTTTTGAATAGCACCAGCCGGTGCGAGTTCTGGTTGAGTTCGATCGTTCTCTAACACTTTACAAATCGTTCCAAAACGCTACATTTCTACAAATCATAAGACAAACTTCAGGCTTATGCTTGACAGTAAGCAACTAGAGTACCAACGCCCTAGTTTAACGTCGCACAAGAAAACTCAACTGTTTTTACCGCCAAAACCCCATGATAGAAAAAATTTTAGTAGCCGTCGCCGGTCGCGGCTTGTGCGAAGAGATGTTTAATATGTTGATGGACATCCCTTCCTTGCAACAAACCTCTGTCACCGTCTTGCACGTCGTGCCGCCCCAAGTAACATCCGATGGCATGGCCGAGAAACTGGAAGAAGGAGGCAAGATTTTAGCACAAGCAGTCCAGTCTTTGAAAATAGATCCCAGCAAAGTCAACCCCCGGCTCAAACAGGGAGACCCGAAAACCACAGTTTGCCAAGTCGCAGAAGAAGAACAATCCGACTTAGTAATTATGGGTTCCCGCGGACTCGGACGGCTGCAATCGATTTTGGAAAACTCAGTCAGCCAGTACGTTTTCCAGCTAACATCCCGACCGATGTTGTTAGTAAAAGACGATATTTACGTCAAAAAAATCAAGCGCGTCATGGTGGCGGTAGACAAATCAGAAGCTGCCAAACAGTCATTACAGCTTGCGCTATCTTTGGTCAAAGAAGTCAGTGGCGGAGAGATAATTTTAGTACACGTCACCAAAGATTTGACGGGAAAATCCAGCACAGATTTAACAACAAGTGCTGAAAAAGACGCTGTATTGGCCCCAGCAGTAGCACTAACCAAACAAATGGGAGTTAGCTACCGCTGCGTGAGTGCTACAGGCAAGCCAGGGGAAGAAATTTGTCGGATTGCAGACGAGTTGAATGCCGACTTGTTGGTAATCGGTTCCCCGGATCGGCGACCCAGCGTTGCCAAAAACTTTGTGGATATCGATCGACTCCTAGGAAATTCGCTATCAGACTACGTGCGAGTTTATGCCAACTGTCCCGTCTTGCTAGCCCGCACAGTCGGCTAGAATCTCATCGTTAACAGTTAGCCGCCAACACTCAACAGTTAACAAAAAAGCGCCTCAGCAAAAAGCTGTTGGCGCTTTTTTTTGCAAGCAGCTTGCGCCAGACAGAAATAGCAGCAGTTGCTAATCTTTTCTACCTTGACGGCTAGCTGTTTGAATGTACAGAATGATTAGAAAAACACTGGGAACCAATACAAACAGAATGGTTGCCACAAACCCTAAATCGTTAACTTCCATGAAGACGCTCGCCTCTATCTAAAAATATGAAAATACACACAACCAGGATATCACTCAAAGGTAGAAGGCAAACTTGAATACAGCAGAAGCCAGCACGAGACAGTGGAATAGGTAAAAAATCAAAATTCAGAATCCAAGAATTTTTATTTCCTTTTGCCCACTGCCCAATGCCCTGTTTGCCCAATGCCCAATTACCAATGCCCTGTTTGGCCAATGCCCACTGGCAGTTAGGGTTTAGTCTTCACGCTCACCTGACCATTGACCATAGCTTGACAAGCCAAGCGATAGTTTTCGGGCTTTTTCTTGAGCTTGCGGTTCTCAAAGTCAGTGCGGGGCGACAGATTTTCACTGCCCTCGACAATTTCCACAATGCAGGTGCCGCATTGACCAATGCCCCCGCAATTCATGAGCTTGCCCGAAAAGCTGTACAAATCGATGCGGTTTTCTAGAGCTTTGAGCCTCAAATTGGCCCCGTCTGCGGCGATGACTTCCTGATTTTCCTTCACAAACTTGATATTGGCCATTGCCGATTCCTTAACGCAGTTGACATCGCATTCTATTACAAAATATTAACTAATGTGTCGGACGTTTAATACAGGATGTCCAATTGATCTGGTAATTAAAGCTCGCCCCAACCCAATCTCAAGGAGCATCCGAGAGGTTATTAGTCGGAAGATTGCTCACAGCCCGCTGGAGAGACGAAAGCCCCAGGTTGTAGGTGACAATTGCCGACAATCGGTTTCTCTCAGCCCTAGTCAAATCAGTTTCCGCCTGAATCACATCCGTCTGAGTACCCACACCAGCTTGAAACCGCAGTCTAGCCAGACGCAGAGCTTCCCTTGACTGCAAAACCCCCGCCTCAGAAGTTTCGATATTCTCAAAACTCGACTCTAACCCAAAATAAGCTTGTTCCACTTCCCGGCGCACCTGGTTGCGGAGTTGGTCAAATCGACTTTCGGCGATCGCAATATCAGCATCCCGCTGTTTCACCCTCGCGTTCGCCGCGCCCCCGTCGAAGATACTCCAAGTCAGACTCGCCCGGATCGAATAACCATCCGCCCACCCACGAGTAGCAAACGGGTTGGGGTCGTCAGGGTCTTGTCCCAGCACGTTGTAACTACCCCCAACACTCAGTTGAGGCAAACGCCCCGCCTGAATCGATCGCCTCTGCTGCTTGCTGATATCCCTCTGCACCAACTGCTGTTCCAACTCGGGGCGATTCCTAAAAGCCTGCACGATACTCTCTTCCAAAGACAGCCTCCAAGAGCCCGCTTGCTCTACCGGATCGGCCGCCGTCAAGTTCGCCGACTGGCTGATATTCAAAATCTCAGCCAGACGCCGCTGGGCAACTCGCTGATCGCGACGAGCAACTGAGAGTTGTTGCACTTCGTTAGCCAAATTTGCCTGAGCCTGCAACACAGCAAACCGGGTTCCCACCCCTGCCCGTTCCAAAGCTTCGGCATCCCGCAAACTTTGCTGGGCATTTCTCACCGAAGCTTGGCGGATGGCAACTTGTCCGTCCGAGTTTTGCAAGTTGTAGTAAGCCTCAGCAGTGTCGAAGCGCAGTTCCTCGGCTTGGCGTTCCACATCCAGTTCCCGAAGCCGCAATTGTTCCTCTGCCGCGCGAATGTTAGCCCGCCGTCTGCCGAACAAATCGATGTCATAGTTCAACTGCAAAGTGCTGTTGAGACTGTTGTTGCCTAAATTTTGCCGGGCTTGCTCGGCTGGCTGCCCGGTTCCGTTAGCCCGAGAGTTGTTGAAGCGCTGCTGAGCCCGGACTCCGAGTTCTCCGCCGGCAGTCACAGAGCGGCTGGCGTCCATTTGAAAATTCAGGTCTGGATAAAGAGCAGCTTGCTGTTCGCGCAAAGCGGATCTGCTTTGTTCCACTTGCTGTCCGGCGATTTGCAAAACTTGGCTGTTGCGGCGGGCGAGGTCGATCGCCTGTTGCAAGGTAATTGACTCTGTTTGCTCGATCCTGACATCCTCCGGGTTTGTCGGAAACAGCAGCGGATTCGGGTTGGGTTCCAGGGAAGTCGGAGGCTTGGTGTCTAAAATGCCCCTCGGAGGGAGAGGGGGGAAACTTTCGTTCGGAGTGCCCCGGAGAATTGGTACCGGGGAACTGGGCACAGGAACATTGTTGGGAGGGTTCGGGGAAGGCTGCTGAGTCTGTGTCGGTTCCAAGCCTCTAAGAGGCGTTGAACCGGCCTGAGACAGAGTTGATGGGGAAGCCGGAGCAGCCTGTTGAGGCTTTGATGCTTGCTCGTCGGGCCCGGTTGGGGGGTTAAGGGCGATCGACTGTTCGGCCTGTGATGCTGATTCTGCAGCTGTGTTCGAGGTCGATCGAACATTCTGCCCTAATTCGAGCTGATTGAAGCGGGCCAAACTGTCCTGAGATTGAGTCGGAGACTGTGCTGAAGCACTCTGTGCGGCGTTGCCCAAAGTAATTGCAGCGCCCACTCCGACTACGATGATTTGACGAAAAACACGCATAATTTTTTAATTACTCTGCAATCCTAGAGACAATTTTAGAGCAAGATTGAGGTCTCAAGTTTCTAGTCTGTAGCCTGAACTCGACGGTTACAAGTCACAATTACCATACTCATCTTAACTTTTGAATGTTCGATTCAAAATTTAGAATTTAACTTCAGCAGTTGCCAGACTGATCGCCGCCGAGATTAGTTCCTCTACTCCGCTCACCGGCAAAATCCGGGTTTTCAGCGAGCTGGCGAGCTGTTCGAGGGTCATGTCGTCTAGAAAACGCGGTTCCCCCTGTTTTAGCATCACCGACGGCAGCAGGATACCATCTCCCAAGTCTCGCCCCTGCAAAGCTTCGAGCAAATCTTGCCCGGTGAGCAAACCCGTGACAGTGATAGTTTGTCCCCAGTAGCGGCTGCATAGTGCTGCCATGTTGACGGACAAGCCGGGAATTTGGTTTAGTTGTTGTACGATCGGCTCAAAAGCTTTTTCCACAGCATTCCCCACCACCCAAACTAACTTGCGATCCGGCTCGACTGGCATCGGTTGCAGCTTCTCAAAAGCCGTTTCAAACTGCTGGATAAACTGGCGGATAGAACCCACACCATTACCAATTTGCGGATAATCTTCGTAATCAGCAGCCGACGGCAAATCTAAACCAGCTATTAAAAACCACTCATCAGCCAGCCAAATACAGCGCGATTTTGAATTCTTCCTTTTCGTCTTTGGGCTACCTTTTCCTGTACTCAAAAGCCCTTGAATTTGCTGAACTTGCTCGATTACTTCTCGCGCTTTTTCCGCAGTAACTGCGATCAGTTCATCTTCAGCAGGGCGAAAGCGAGTTAAACCCACCGGCACTACAGCCACCGATGCTACAGCCGGAATACTTCCAGTATGAAACTTTGCCAAATCTAACAAAGTGCGTTCTAAATGTTCGCCATCATTAATACCGGGACAAACCACTACTTGAGCGTGAATTTGCAAGCGACGTTCTTGAAACCATTTGATTTGTTCGATAATCTTCCCCGCGCGGAGATTTTTTAGCAACTGAATTCGCACTTCCGGTTCCGTAGCGTGTACGGAAACATAGAGAGGAGAAAGCCGCATTTGTTCGATTCTGTCCCACTCTTTTTGAGTCAGATTTGTGAGAGTGAGATAGCTACCGTAAAGAAAGCTGAGGCGGTAGTCATCATCTTTGAGATAGAGAGTTTCCCGCTTTCCCGGTGGTTGTTGGTCAATAAAGCAAAAAGGACAGCGATTGTTGCACTGAATTAGTCCGTCAAAAAGAGCAGTTTCAAATTCCACTCCCAAGTCTTCGTCATAATCTTTTTCTATTTCTAACTTGTGAGTTTTGCCTTTAGTGTCTAATACTTCTAATTCGAGAAATTCATCGGCGCACAGGAATTGATAGTCAATTAAATCGCGGGGTTTTTGACCGTTGACGGCGACGATTGAGTCTCCGGGTTCAAATCCCATTTCGGCGCAGATGCTGTCGGGGATAACTTTGGTGATTAGGGCGGGCCGGATTGATAAGTCGCTCATGGTTATTAGTTATTAGTTATTAGTTATTAGTTAGCGGAGAATGTTTACAGTTTAACTTGTCTAGGCTGACAGAAGCGATCGGGCGATCGCTTCTGCCAGTCTAGGCGAGTGAATTGTCTTTAACGTCTTTAACAGAATTTACTTGTCGGGTTGCTAAATATACAGCATTATTATATTTTTTCCATAAACAGTTCTGCAATCCGCACCTCAAAAGTTATTCCGGGTAGCTGAGGCTGCCATCCAAGTTGCACAGCTTGCCGTATCCATTGTGTTGCATCAGAGGGTGTTACTGGTTTCACTTCGTTAGCGGGACTTAAACCTTGAGGATGAGGTCGATCGGTGATGATAACTAACACCGAACCCCGTTTTTGGGCGTGTTCGACACCAACATGAATATTTCCGCCAGCGTAGCATGATTGCGTATAAGTAGCTTGTCTTCGGATTAGCCAGATGAAACTTTCCCCATCAACAATTATTTTTCTGGCTCCTTTTTTCGGTATTGACATAGTTTGCTAAGGTCGATCGCCTTTAGAATCAGAATAAGTTCTGGGTTGTGAATTTAGCTTGGCTGTGAGAGGATGTATCAAAAATATGTATTTATGAAACTCAAAATTTTGACGGGTTCCTGACAGGCTTAGGATCGCGAATTAAATAATTTACACTCTTGAAAGTGGGGAGTAGGGGTTGGGCTTATAGCCCGCCCTTTCTGGACGGGCGGGACGCCCATCCCACAAGAACCATCACGCATTGTAAGTTATTTAATTCTCATTCCTTAGTTGTTTTTGCCAGCACAACACCGCTCTTTTGTCAACCCAGCCGTCCGGGAAATAATCGCTTTTTTTGCGATACTCTTCCATATATTAGCACTGGGATTCTGAACGGAGAAGCCGTTTGAAATCTGATACTATTGTTCTCACAATTCCGGGAGAGATAAAGAAGGACATCGCTACACCAATGCTAGCACCATGAACCAGCATAATTAGCGTTAATTGTTCATTTTGGCGCTCGCTATCTTCAGGCATTCTATATCCTTCACGGCGACGCTCACTTTGAGTTAAAAGCTAACAGCTTGTCAGCTATTAATAAGCTTTTTATGAACTGGATCTCCGGCCCGTTCCACAAGAAAATTTACTCTTTGTGGAACAGGCCGGAAAGCCTGTTCTTGTTTTGTGGAACAGGCCGGAAAGCCTGTCCTTGTAATTATAACAACCTACGCATTTTTCACTGCCCCACCTGCGATCGCCGTTAAAATGGCCACGCCAAAAGCTAGCCGATACAACACAAATATCCACATCTTTTGAGTTTGCAGGAACTTCATTAGCCACGCGATCGACAAATAAGAAAACACAAATGATGAAATCGTTCCGACTATCAAAGCTGCAACTCCAGCATCGCCGATTCCTTGTGCCAAATCACCCTTTAATTCCACTAATCCAGCCAGAGTAATTGCCGGAATTCCCAATAAAAAAGAAAACCGCGCGGCTGCAGGTCTTTCTAATCCCATAAACAATCCTGCTGTTAGCGTAGAACCCGATCGCGAACACCCCGGAATCAATGCAATTGCTTGAGCTAATCCCATCAAAATTCCGTCTAAGACAGTTAACTTTTCATAAGTGCGATTGCGCTTGCCAATTTTTTCTGCTATTGCTAACAGTAGCGACATGACGATCGAAGCAATGGCGATACTGGCCAAACTTCTAAGTGGCGAGTTGTCAAAATCTGGAACCAATGCCTTGATTAGCAGCCCAAAAAAGACTATAGGTATTGTTCCCAAAACCAGTGCTACCGCCATTTGAAACTCATGGGATTTGTAGTTGCGCTGCACCAGGGCTTCGACTGCACCAACAGCTATATTTGTCAAGTCTTTCCAGAAATACCAAAGCACTGCGACAATACTGCCCAACTGAATAATAGCAGTATAAGCAACCCCCGGATCGTCCCATCCCAGGGCGATCGGCACTACCTTTAAATGAGCGCTGCTGCTGATGGGCAAAAACTCTGTTAATCCTTGTACAACTCCTAAAACAAGGGCCTGCACCAGATTGATTTGAGCTGACCCGGAAACATCAGCGGCAGGCGTTTGGGCGAGGAGTGCGTCAAGCAAAGCTATCATTAGTTGTAAATTCCCAGTTGTCAGTTTCTAGTAATCAGTTGAATTTAATATCTTGCACCCTTCTGGGAAGCTAGAAGCCTACCCCACCACAAATAAATTTTCTTGTGGCGCGGACTGTTCCAGTCCGCCCCTGAAAAGGCGATCGCAAATAGTGATCTTCAGCCTGTCGAATCACCTTGTCGATCGCCACTATCAGCAATTTATGATCATCGAGCCGAAACTACTTTAACCTACTCAACAACATTTGCCTACATTTTCCTGATAAACTTAGGAAAGTTTTTGCATCTGATTTCGCTTTCCTTCCAGCAACAGCCCACAACCTATGATATTTACTGAGAACAAAAATTCAATCGTTACTGCTGCTTCTGGCATCCGCTGGCTGAGGCGAATCTTGTCAGCCACTCTTTTAACAGTGGCGATCGCATTTAGCTTCATACTGCTAAGCGGCACTGCGCCAGCCTTGGCCACTCTCACAGACGATCGCTTTGACGGTACAATATTTGCCCTCTACGCCGGCAACGGTTCCCTAGTTCCTCCTAAAGTCAAGATTGCAGATTCTTTCAAACGCCATAAACCCGTACTGTTAGTTTTTTACACTGATGACAGCAGCGACTCCAAGCAATACGCGATCGTCGTCTCTCAACTCCAGGAATTTTACGGGCGCGAAGCCGATTTTATGCCTATAACAATTGACTCTTTGCCTCCGCAACCGTCACCAGAAATCACCGAGCCAAGCCATTATTACGAAGGTTTCGTACCTCAAACTGTCATCTTAGACCAATCAGGAAAAGTAGTTTTCAATGAAAAAGGACAAATACCATTTGAACAGGTAGATGACGCTTTTCGGAAAGTATTTGACTTGCTGCCCAGAGAAAAATCAATCCCGCTCAAACGCCGTGTTGTGAACGAACTCAATATCGAATTGTCGAAGTAATAGGTAAGGGCTAATTCCTAGTGGCTATAGCAATCTTCAATGATTCCTCAACCAGAGTTTTTCTGTATTATATTGGATAAGGTATGCTGTGGCGCACCTTACATTGATCGTGATACTAATTGGATTGAAAAAGTGACAGGCAGAAGATAGAAGGTAGAATTAAAAATTCAGCTACGGGTAAAGACACGGCATTGCCGTGTCCCTACCGGTATCCAGGCAAAATAGATGTGAACAGTTTAAACTTTAAACAATGAGTAGAACCTTAATTCCTGTGATTCTGGCCGGCGGTAAAGGCGAACGTTTCTGGCCACTAAGTCGCAAGCAGCGGCCCAAGCAGTTTTTGAGTCTCGACGGTAGCGGCAAGAGTTTGCTGCAAGGGACTGCGGAAAGACTGTTGGAATTAGGTAACGGTTGGGACGATTTGTGGGTGGTAACGTCGGAAATGTTGGCTGCGGGGGTTCGCGAACAGTTGCCGCTGTTACCGCCGGAGAATTTACTGGCGGAACCGGAGGGCCGGGATACTGCGCCGGCGGTGGCCTGGACTGCTATAGAAACTGCGAAGCGTTACGGTGAGGATGCGGTTGTTGGTTTTTTCCCGGCGGATCACTGGATTGGGGAACCACAGGAGTTTATCAAGACTTTGGAGGCGGCGGCCGAGTTGGCGAAAAATCAGGATGCGATCGCGACTTTGGGAGTAAAACCAAGTTATGCTTCGACTGGTTACGGCTACATCGAACAAGGCGAGGAAATTGGCAGTTTTGGGGGTTTTCCCGCCTATCGGGTGGCGAGGTTTACGGAAAAGCCCGATCGCACAACTGCGGAAGAATTTGTAGCCAGCGGCAAGTTTAGTTGGAACGGCGGAATTTTTGTATTTCGAGTTGGAACAGTCTTGACAGAATTGCGAAATCATGTACCAGAAATGATGGCAGCTTTGGAAGCAAAAGGCGCGCAGGCGTACTCGGAATTACCCAAAATTAGCATCGATTACGCGCTGATGGAGAAGACGCAAAAAGCCTGTGTTCTGCCCGTAGGCTTTAGCTGGGACGATTTGGGTGATTGGAATGCGATCGGTCGTTTGCTGCAAGGAGACAAGCCGAATGTGGAGTTAGCAAAACACGTCGGAATTGATACGAGAGGTGGCATTTTTTATGCAGCCGATGAGAATGAGGTCATTGTCACCATTGGTCTAGAAGATGTGGTAGTTGTCAGAGATGGCAATGTGACTTTGATTGTAAAAAAAGACAGGACGCAGGAGATTAAACAGGTAATTAAGGTGTTGGGAGAAGATGAAAAATTGAAAGATTTATTGTAAGCAACGGAGGACATGGCAATGCCGTGTCCCTACCCCAAAATAATGAATTGTCGAGAAAAGGTACTGCCGTGTCCTGATTTTGGGTAATAGCCGAGCTCTGATTTTCGGTAATATATTGGGGGATAATCTCATATTTGTAAAAACACTTCTTCTGACTCTTTCCTTCTGCCTCCTACCTCAAAACTCCAATTTCTCGCTTGACTGTAAAAGTGAGATGCTCCCTATCTCGGCGGTTGAAACTGCGCCGACTAAGAAATAAAGAGCAGACTAAAGCTGAGTGCAACTTTTAGCAGCCTCCGCCTGTTGCCGCATCAGCTTAGCGGTGTTAACAACAGGTTGGGAAACTGTTAAATTCGATGTCCCTGGCCGCTCAGCCAACAACTGAGATGGTGGCTCTAAACTGATATTTTTAGGCTGTTTTTCTGCCGTTTTCGTCGAAAACTGCGGTGCTGATTGCAAAAATTTTTCGATCGGAATTCCCCAACTCGATCGCACCATTAACTCCCGCATTGGTTCACAGGGTTTCGAGCCATCCTGAAACACATATGGATCTCCCCAAAGTGGATAAGCGTGCATTCCGTTCACAGCGACCACCTCGCCACCAAAATTCAGCACAGGACCACCGCTCATGCCTTTTTCAATCTGATTGTCATAACCCAGTTGATAGCCGTCTTCGAGCGATTTTTCAGGTATGAGCGATACTCGTCCGGCAGTGAATTTCCATCCCCCTGGATTTGACTTGTCCGCCTCAAAAGGAAACCCGGCAGCATATACTTTGTCCCCTTCTTTAACCGTTGAAGAACTGCCCAATACACCTATTTTGTAGTCGGATTTGGTACTGGTAAACTGCAACAGTGCTAAATCTTTGCCTGCAAATTGAGTTGCTAAATATCGGGTAGCGGAGTAAATTTTACCGTCTGGAGTTTGGATGCGATATGTTTTTCCTGACTGCAATACGTGGTCGTTTGTGATCGCAGTATAAACTTGTTCTTGCCGCTGAATAATAATCCCCGAACCCCAACTATCTTCAGAAAGCACTTTTACCGTAATTGAACGAGCTTTTTGGAGCATTGCTTTTTCCAATAAATCTCCCGCCCTCTGGGGAATGGATTCTCCCTGGTTTTTCCCTGACAATGGTTTTACGGGTTTTGCAGGCAAATTCAGCGGCTTAGTGGCTGGCGACTTCACAGGTGGCTTGCCTAGTTGAAATATAGATCCTTGAGGTTGCTGCGGTAAATTTGTGCGGACAATTTCTGCGACAGAGAAACCTCGATTGTGTACTTGAACTGCCACTCCGGTTAACAAACCAGCAGTACAAGTTAAGAAGGCTAGGGAAACCCAATTCATTAAAGTTACATAATTTAGGTAATACCAATTTAATAGGTCGTTGCACATATTCCGATACCCCTAAATCCCCCTTAATAAGGGGAGTAGGGGTTGACTTTGATCGGAATCTTGTCCCCCCCTTATTAAGGGGGGTTAGGGGGGATCAAATTTTATGCAGCCTCACAAAAAATTGGTATGAGTCTTACCAGACAGGAATATTATCAGATTGCGAATTTTGCTGATCTTCTACAGATGCCTGTTTGAGATATTCGCTCATATCTATATAAACACGAGATGTGCTTTCATTGAGCGGTCCAGAAGCGCGAACGCGCACAGCAAGTAGATTGTTTAATACTTGACTGGGATCGCTCCCTCGTTTTAGCGTGAACAGCAATCCAGTGCAATCACCTCCTTCTCGATCGGCAACGCAAATTACTTGCTGGTTGTTCATCATACCAGTAGTCAGGTAATTCAGTTTTTGATTTCGGAAGTATTGCTGAAATCTTGCAGATACTTCAATACAGCGCCGTTCTGGACTGTAACCTGCATCGCGGAAACGATCGGAAGTCCACCGAATCACGGGTACGTCACCCCGATTAGTCCGAGCAATGGTTGCGGGAGCGCCGTTGTTCGTGCCACAGACAAAGGATCTGGTTTGAAGGCTGGTTTGAGCGCTAGCATGAGTCCCGATCGCACTTACAGCAAGTGCGATCGATCCAGCGGCAATAATCGATCTCAATAGCTGGTATTTTTCAATCATTATCACAACTCCTTGTGTTCAAAATTAACACTTAAAAACTTCAAGTTAGAAACAAGAATTTTATTTAACTCTATCTTCTAAATCTCTAGTTTTCTGCCTTGAAAAGTTACCATTCCTTTTCGGAAACAGGCGAGTTATTGGTTAGAGACTCAGGATTTCCTGACTGCATATTGCTCGTATCCACCGGCGACGTACCCGGACGGCAAATCGGCTTCCCCTGAACGTATAGGGGATCTGGCGGGCGGATGTTGCTGGCTTCATCGGTTTCGCAGACGATCGATACTGTGACAGGATTATTATTAGTAGCAGTTTCCGTCAAAAACACCGCTCCCACATAGGCTTTCTGGCTGGGGTTAAGAGGAATAGCATAGTGATATGCTCCCCTAGTAGTGGTATGAATGGCAAAGTTGAACTTCGACATCGGAAGTTGAATGTTAAAAGAGCGTTGGAGCAAACTGACAGTACCGGTAAATGCACCGTTGCGCGTGCGGAAGGTTTGCTGGCCGCGAATTAAGGCTTGAATTGCTGATTCCGCTCCTGGCGATGCAGCTTGTCGCACCGCTTGAGGTGCTGGCTGACTCAGTGGCTCTGGTTTTGGCGCAGGTGTGGGTGTTGGTTGTTTTGCTTCTAGAGAGTTATTGGGTGCTGGACGTGTTTGGGGAACAGTCCGGGCGGGCTGCTGTGGCTCCACTCTGGCAATTTGATTTCTCGGCAAAGATATTCCCAGTCCGCTGTTGAGTGCCATTTGGAACCCATCTTCATTCCCTGATGCTCCCTCAAGGGATGCTGCTTTTTGAGCGTCCTCATTTGCTCCTTCGCTGTCTCCGACTATCAGGCGCACTTCGCTGCGGCGGTTGTAGCCCACCGGGCTGTTGGGTGCTAGGCGGATGGCTTGGGCTATGTCGGCGTTGGCTCCTATGTAGTCTTTGATTTGAGCTCGGCTGACACCCCGCAGGCCGTAGGCATCTGCAAAGTTAGAATTGATTTGGATAGCTCGATCGAAGTCGGCGATCGCTTCTTTATGATTTCCCAATTGAGCGTTGCTAGCACCACGAACGCGGTGAGCTTCGGCTAATTGGGGATTGTATTGGATAGCTTTGATGGCATTTTCTAGAGCTGCTCTGTAATTTTTTTGAGCGAAGTTTGCGTAAGCTAAACCGTTGAAAACATCGGCAGAGTTTTGATTGAATCGCATTCCTTGGCTGAAGTCTGCGATCGCACCTTGATAATTTTGCCGTTTGAGTTTTTCTTTTCCCTGTTCCGCGTAAGCTTTAGGGGCGAGTTCGACAAAGGTGTTGATGGGAATTCCTAAGTTTACCCAGGCTTTCGCGACAGTCTCTTCTCTGTTCGCATCTGTACGTCCGTGAATGCCAATCACACGGCCGCGAAGATCGAGAATTGGCCCTCCGCTCATTCCCTGACGAGTTGGGTTTGTATAGATTAATTCATAGCCGTCATTTACCCGTTCGCGAGCTGAAATTTGTCCTGCTGTCATCTGACGGATCTGTCTTGTAATAGTTTCCCCCGGTTTTGGCCAGCCGGAAACGTAGACTTGTTCTCCGACTGTGACTGTTTTAGAATCTCCCAATTGTGCTATCTCATAATTGTTCGAGCTGATAAAAGGCACGATCGCCAAATCGACTCCCGGTAATTGGATAATGTTGTTGTTGTCCACTTGGTAGGAAGTGCGATCGGGCGCGACAATTTTTGCTTCGCCTCCTCCTGTTGTTACGTGTTTGGCAGTCAGTACATAATAGGTACTGCCTTCTCTAGCAATAATTATCCCTGAACCCTGATTTTGTCCTTCGATTAATACTGTAATTTTTTCGGCAATTTTGTTGACTTGTTCTGCTGTTTGTGCTACCGCTTTTTGCGTCTGCACGATCGCTATTGTTGCACCGATTAGCGCTGCTGAAAGTCCGTATTTAAACTTAATTGTCATAGGATGCTCCGTGTTTAATCTTAAGGAATAATTTTTGATTTTGAGCGACCTACTCATCGACATAATTTTCACCATAAAGGACGCTCCGGCTCAGGTTCGCCTTTGAGGCTACCGGGAGATGCGGGAGTCGCGAAAATATTTCGATCGCCTGGAACTGCTACTGTTGCGGGAAATCCGTTTAGCCAAACATTCATCTGAATATAAACAGGAAATCTTGGCAATTTTTCATGGGATTGGGAAAGTTGAGTGTCCGAACCCCAAAGAGGTGGCAATTGCTCATACAAATCACTTCCTGATTCAGAATTCAACACCTTTTCTGGCGAGTAAATACCACCTTGAATGATGGTGCAACCAGCTATTTGCTGGCTGCGAGCGGTAGGTTGAATGCAATTTATTTGCAGTTTTTCAGCCATTTGTTCGCATTGCGTTCGAGAATTAATTCCTAAAACTTGCAATTCCTCGGATACCCACCTACTTACTAGTATATTGCTCTGGGCTGTTTGAGCTATGATTGCTGGCTCGTTATTAATTGTACCGCAAAAAAAACTTACTTCTTGAGCGTAGCTGGCACTACTAAAAGTAATTGTACTTGCCAATGTTAATGCTAATGTTGTCGGAATTAAATTCAATACCTGAAGTTTCACAATTCACCTCCTTTCCCATCAAAAATTATCTCATGTTTCATGATTTTTGAGAAAATTTTTTTGAGGGGGCGGGTTTTTTGAAGAAGTTATCTGTTGTTGCATATCGACTTGCTCCCGTCTACCCGCCACTACCACCCAAAACTCATCTTAAAAAAGTGGGTTGCTAGCATCAGATTCCACAGACTGCGGGGATGCAGATTCGGCCGGTGGGTTTTTGAGATATTCGCCCATGTCGATGTAAAGTCGATCGTTCATTTCGAGATCTACTCGGCTAGAAGGCGCGCTTTCGTTGAGTGAATTTGTGCTAGCTCGATCCCGCAAATTCAACAGGCGTTTTAATGTATCTCGCGCATCGCTGCCCGGTTTAATTGTAAATAACAAGCCGTTGTTGGGCAAGTCGCGGGCACAATCGCCACCCTTGGTGTGGGCAACGCAAACTACAGGTTGTCGGTTGATAACTCCTGTTGTCAGGTATTTGAGCATTCCTGCTTTGTGATACTGTTGAAATCTGCCAGATACCAGTTCGCACCGGCGCTCAGCATCGAATCCAGAGTCTGAGAAACTATTAGAAACCCACTTAATTACTGTGACGTTGCCGCCTTCTGGTCTTTGCAAAATAGTTGCTGGCTGACCTCCACTTTTGCTACAGACGAAGCCTGTGGTTTGGGCGGCTGTCGGACTGCTAGCGACAATAGTGGTAGCAAAGGCGATCGCAGATGCAGTAATTAGCGATCTCAGTGAGTGAAGTTTCATTGGCAATTATTCCTTATTGATTTAATGGATTTCTGGGATGGAAATGATTGCTGATTCTGGGTAGGTGGATATTAAATGAAGCCGACTTGTCCCAGCGAGTTTTGGAATGGATGACTGATTCGCAGCAAACATCCTGATTCCCCCTGCTATCGTTTTCGACTGACTATTTTTGTATATCTGCCTGTTGAGTGTAATTATAAAGCAAAACTTAGAAATCAAATTTAAAGATTTAAGCAAGAACAGGACTGATATCAAGTCCGGTTGACTACTTATAAATACTGTAAGGGCATTGAACACTTGTACTGATCGTAATATTACGCAATTCCTAAAATCCCCAATCTAAAATCCCCAATCTAAAATCCCCAATCTAAATTAGAAGAGGGGTTTGTCGTCTTTAGGAGTTGGAGAATTCGGGAGAGAGGGCGAAGGTTTTGGTGCTGGTGCGGGTTCAGTACCATCAGGTGAGAATCTAAAAAGGTCGTCTTTAGCAGTTGGTGTTACTTCGGGGCTGGGGGCTTCGGGACTGGGGGCTTCGGGACTGGGGGCTTCGGGGCTGGGCGGTTGCGGGACGGAACTTTCAATGTCTTTAATCTGACGATCGCACTCTGCTAAATGAGCTTTCACTTTGTCAGCAACGAAGGAATCGGAAGCAATTGCTTTGAGTTTGTCTGCAGCTTGAGTCCATAGAGCTTTCTGTGTTGATAATTCGGTTTCTTTTGGCGCATCGGCTGCGATCGCCAGAGCTTCTTCTAATTGTTTCTGAGCTTGTTGTTCTCTTGTCAAATGCGCTTCCATCGCCGTCAACTCGCTTTGATAGGAAGGCAAAAGCTTTTGGGCATCCGCGTATACTTTGGCCGTTGGCGGAATACTTGATAGTTGGTCGATCGCATTTTTCAGGCGATCGCGAGCCGTCTGCAACTCTTGGTCTGTTTGAGCATTTTGCCCTAAAATACGGGCATCAGCAGCCTGTTTGACGGCGCTGTTGTAACTTTCGTTAAAGGGTTTATCCGCAGCACAGTTGTTCACAATCCCGCACACAAAAGGGATGGGAGACGACTCCAGACTAACAATCGCACCTACTAGCAGCAGAGTTGGCAGGACAATTAGGGCGATCGTTTTCCATCGAGATGTACTGTCAGGGATTTGAGTCTGTTGATTCCCATGATAATTTACAGGCTGGTATGGATTGACGGGATTTTGACTCTCAGTAGAAAGTTGAGTCGGAGGTAGTCCAGGAGCGGCACTCACTTCAGTTTTTGATGAACTCATAATAGTTTTCCTTTGTGTTTGGCTATTATCGAGAGCATTTAATACTTCTCTCGCTGACTGATAGCGATCGCTCGGTTTCTCCTTCAACATTTTATCAAGTACCGCAGCCAGTTGGTCGTTGACATTCACGTGCGATCGCCACTCCCACTCCGAATCATAATTCATCAAAGCATTGGGTTCTTTACCAGTCAGCAAAACAATCGCCGTCACGGCCAAAGCATAAAGATCGCTGTTGGGGTAACACTCGCCGCCCCGCAACTGTTCAGAAGGAGCATAAGCTCCTTTTCCCACCTGCGTAGGTTGGTGAGAATTCCCAGTTGTGCGTAGCTGCGTCTTCGCATATTTAACCACACCGAAATCAATCAAAACTGGTTGTTGTTTGCCATTGGGAAGCATGATATTGTCCGGGGAAATATCACGGTGAATAATCCCTTTCCCGTGAATATATATGAGAACATCCAAAAGATCCCGCAGCCATTGAATAATCTCCTTTTCTGAAAATATTTGACCTTGCAGTAGTAAATTCCAGTATGTTTTACCGTTGACAAATTCCTGCACAATAAACAAACGCCCATTATCCTCAAACCACTCCAGAAATTCCGGGATGTGGCGGTGCTTAAGGTCGGATAAAATTTTTGCTTCTCGCTCAAATAGTTCGCGAGCTTTTCGCAATTCCTCTGGCTTAGTATTGCTGGGAGCAAACTCCTTGAGAACGCAGTTATGTTTTTGTTGTTGATCTAATGCTAAATAAGTGCGACCAAATCCACCTTGACCAAGAATTCGGTCAATTAGATAGCGATTTTTAATCAAAGTTCCAGCGGATAGTTCTGGTATTATCACTATTTTATAATCCTGCTTCTATAGTTGCTCTCTCGATCGAATTAATACCAACCTAGTCTAAATTTGTAGTAACTCATATCTTGCACCCTTTTCAAAATGTTGTAGGGGCGGGTTCACCGATAATAATTGCCTCAAACCCACAATCTCGTAAACCCGCCCCACCCTACGGAAAGCTGCCAAAACCTTTAACTAACTTGAGTCAGCCGCGTACCGCACTTAGCACAGAATTTCGAGCTAGTTGGATTCTTGTGTCCGCAGCTAGTACAAAATACAAAATCTGGTGCTGGTAAAGTCGGCGGTTGAATTGGCGGTGGCGAAATACCCCCAGGAGCATTAATGACAGTATCATCAGTATAAATTTTGTCCAATTCTGAACGTACTGCCATCCCATTTGGTTGAGGCTGCGAAGGAGTTGCAGGATTAACTGGCGGCGGACTTTGAATATTAAATGACCCTGGCTCCGGCTGAGGAAACTTGTAAGTTACTATCACCTCTTGAATAATCTTCAGTTCTCGTTTATAAACTGGGCTTTCATCACCTCCCTCTTTATCTAATTCTGTCTTCCGCACGTCGAGATATGCCGTCAATTGGGTATATAAATGTTGTTTTTGTTGCACAGTTTCCGCCCCTGTCAGGATTGCTTTCACCTGTTTTTCAATCTCTTCTTTATCAGAACGACAGGCCACAACTTCCAAAAGTTGCACCGTTTCTTCCCAGGTAGAAGCCAGATCCACGTTCTCTTGACCAGTCACAGATTTTATCGTGTAGCGAATCACATTTTCCTTCGTACTACGACTTTCTTCCCGTCGCAAAACGCCTATTGCTCGTGCTTGCACAACCAATTGTAAAATTTTCGGGTCTTCTGGAAACACATCCCAAAAAGGCGCTTCTTTTTGAATGTGAACTGGGATAGGAGGATCTTGGCTTTCTCCCCGCGCTTTAGCCCGTTTTGCTTGAATTGATTGCCCTTTCCAGTCTTGATAAGACTGTCGCAATTCACGCATTCCTTCAATACAGCGCAGCGAAAAACCACCGACTTCTTGTACAAAAACAATCCGGTGGCGTTCGTCTTCTCCCAGCGGGGTAATTGCATCGGTGGCGCCAACCCGTTCTCTGATCAAAGGGATTAATTTCCTGGCGGCTGCTTCAGTGGTGTTACTTCCGCCAACGAGAGCGGCTTTGGTGTTGAGTGCTGGTGTAAACCCTGCATCTTTCGCGCTCATTATGGATTCGGAAAGCAAAATTAAGGGTTTAGATTTGTCATAGGCGATCTTTAATTGATTGCTAATGACTCCTTGATCATTGTTAAACATTTTAAACAGTCCATCACAGGCTCCCAAATCTCGCTTAAAGCGACTGCTATTAGGTGCATTTTTTATCACAAACTGCGTTTTTCGATCGATAATTTCCTTGAAATCTGGATATTGCACGTCATGCAATTGCGGCAAGTCAAACAGCCGCATTACCTCATCCGCCTCCCGGTTTTGTTTCCACATCGGGCTAGCTTCTGCGAGCACTTGACTCGACAAATTGCTGCAAGTTCCGTCCATCCCTAATTCATACTTGCTTTTCGCACCTTCGGAAGCACCTGCTAATTGCTCGATCGCATCTCGGTACAAATCATTTAGCTGTTGGCGGTCAAACAATTTGATACCGTTAATTACCAACACATCAGCACTGTTTGCTTGTTGGTCTGCTGTTTTTTGAAAGTCGTCGCGATTTTGCCGCAACTTTTGATTTAAGCGAGCCAAACGATTTTCCAATTCTGTTAAATGCTCTTGCAACCTGACAATTACTTCCAATCCCAAGGATCTGGATTTGCGCTGAATAATCGCGATCAAACTCCCCTCTAACCCGCTGAGAGCCGTAGCACAATACTTTTCCATAGCGTCTTGTTTGCTCAAACCAAACTGCTCTTGGAAGTGGGTAATATCTTCCAAACCCTTTTGGTATTGTTGCTGGAAACGAGCCTCATTTGGCTCCCAAACTTTTTCTCCTTCCCGGCGAAACTTCTCAACAGCATTTTCAAAAATCTGCCGCACTGTTGTGATAAAAGCATCAGCAAATTTCGGCCCTTTGTTGCGGTCTTCCAGAATCGTATAAAACTCAGCTTCTAGGGTTTTGCGTCCTTCTTTGATAATGCGGTTGCGGTTGTCGTACATTCTTTGCAGATAATCGCCGTGCAGCCGCTCGTCGGGACTCATTTCGCGCAGGTGGTCGCTGCGATATTCCTCGACTTTTTTCTGCAAATAATTGACAAATTGCAGAATCTTCCCTTTTTCTGCGCCGAAAATACCCAAGAATCCTTGTTGGGTGCATTGCATTTTTTTGTCTGCATTAATTTCATTGCGGATGCTGTTTACCCAGTTGGAAAGTTCTGCTAAATAAGATTTATCGCCCGCAGCACTCAAGTCAGTCAGCATTTCCATTTCTGTCAGCCGAATCCGCTTGAGGTCACTTTGTACCACCTCCAAGAGATTGGGAACTAATACAACTGATTCGTTCAGCCACCAAGTCACAAAATCAGCCGCTAGCCGATTGGATAAAGAAGTGCGAATTTGGGCTATGGGAATTTCAATTGTTGACAGCCCAAAACTCATAAATTGTTTGGAATAGCCGCGGCCACCCGGATCTTTTTCTGCCCAAGAGCTTTTAATGTTATCTCGGATCGATCGCTTGTGGGGAGCAAAATCTGAGGTCAAGTCCAGAAAAATATTCTGACCGATCATTTCCCGAATTTTGTCTAGAGAAAATTCAGTTTCACCGTTTCTAGTTCCGACTAAGTAAGTGAAGTCAAAGGGAGGTTTTTCATCGCGAATTTCATTGGTCAAACCGGCGCTATATTGAACTGCATATTCTGTGCGGTGGTCGGAGAAATAGCTCAATTCCATTAAGGCTGCGTAGCCGTTAGCTACAACCCGATCTCCTACATTGATACCTTGAAAAGCATTAGGCATCGGCACAATCGCTGTAGTAGAACTTGCCTGTCCTTGCAGCCACTTGCGGACAGCATAGCCGATATCGATGAGCATTCCGCTGCCGGTACCTCCAGAAATTGAGCCTGTGATAAACACGTTTACGGAGTTATTGTTTACCTTGACGTTGTATCTGTCAAGCATAAAATTGTCGTGACCTTTTACGCGATTGCACGCCGCATTAAATGATTGTTTAATCTTGTGATAGTTACAGAAAAAAGCAAACCGACCGCAGGCACGAATCTGTCCGGCTCCCGCACCCATTGCCCCAATATTTCGCTCTAATTCATTCGGAAACCAAGCTTCGATCCAGGGGAAGCTGCCCATGTTGGACATAATATTTTCAACTTCATTACCACTGACTTTAGCAAAGTATTTCTCGTTGTCCCTAAACGGAGTTCCACCCGCATCAGGATTCTGTAGTTTGTATCCTTCGTCTGTATCAATCACCAGAAAACTAATAATCGGAAAATTCTTCAAACTCCCATAAGTTTCTTCTACTAAACGGCGCACTCTTGCCAGCACTTCATTCCCCGTTCCTCCTACTCCGATTAAAATTGTAGGAACCATACTTTTTTCATCAACAGTAGCCATAAGAATCCTCCTTTTTGTTTTTAATTAACCCTGGTATCAACTTAAGACTGAAACCCATAATAAATGTCGCTTGTAGTCGAGTCTCGATCCCCCTAAATCCCCCTTAATAAGGGGAGTAGGGGTTGACTTTGAACGGTATTGTTACTCTTATTAAGGGAGGGCGGACTTTGAATGCTCTTGTTCCCCCCTTATTAAGGGGGGCTAGGGGGGATCGAGACTCGACTACAAGCGAGATATATCGTGGATTTCAGGCTTAACAACCGTCACCAAAAATTGGCAAACCAACTAATTTCCAGATAATGCTAGGCGTACTTGCAGTCCAGAAAAAAGCATTTCCCAAAGCCGCCTGACCTGCTAGAGTCATGTTCATTTTCATAGTGCCTTGAAACAACCACCGATCGAGCGGCATAGTCAGCGTCCACATCAAAGCAATCCAAGCAGCACCCAACCAAAAAATTACCCATTTGATGTTACTATTGAGCTTGGGAAAGATTTTTTCGGTAAATGAAGTATTGAGATTAACGTCTGCACCGGAAATATAAATTCCTCCTGTTTGTACAGTAGCTTGTTTTAGCGGCTCGAAACTTTTCCCTCCGAAGGTAATGCCATTTATCTTAACTTTTTGAGCGACTGCTTCGCTGACACTTTGCGGGGAAAGTTCAATGCCGGCATCGCTGACAATCACAATTTCGCGACAGCTATTTGGCACAGTTTTAAAAGCATTTAATGCCTGCCGGATGGGAACATCTAGGCTGTCTTGGGGGGGTTCTGGTTGGATAGATTTAGGCAGGTTGGGGTCTTGCAGAGCTCTGACTAATTCTGCTTCTACTTTTTTGGTATCTGAACTAAAGTTACTGGTTAATGCTGGAGCTTTCCCACCGCCAATTCCAAAGACTTGAATTGTATTTGGGTTTGTTCCTAATTTAGAATTTACCTCGAGATAGGCTTTGACTGCTGCCACTTCTTGCTGCATAATTGTGCCCGGAGCATTGAAGGCTTGGGGCTGGTAGGTGCTGCTGCTTAAATCGAGGGCGATCGCAACTGCTATATTTGGTCTACCAAACCCGAATATGCCAAACAGTGCTGCGGCAATTAAACAGAAGCACAGCACGATTAACGGTCTCTGAAATAAAGGATGTTGCCACAGCGGGCGTTGAGTTCTAATCACCGATCGACCTTTAGTAGTTTTAACTTAATTGGCAAACTATTTAACAGCATCGAACTGATATTTTGACCCTGGAGGGCCATCTTTACCTTCGACAGCTTTCACTAACGGTACTTCCTTCAACAGGTCAAATTCCTTAGCTGTTCCCGATATCAAAGTGCCTGCTGTGAGGAACTTGACTGTTCCCTCGCGAGTCGGATTACTGCTGACGGCTGCTGTTAAAGCTTGGGTGGCATCGAAAGCAGTTGCAGTGCGCCAACTGACTCGTCCTTTCCAAATTTCGGAGGCTTGTTTGGAAAAAGGATCGTCTTTTTCCCACCTCCAAGGAACGGCTAGCACTAAATCTTTAATGGCATCTCCTCCTTTGATTAAAGTAGTAGGATTATAAAGTTCACTGCCTCCCATTAATGCTAAAGGTGGGGATGTATCTTTGTTGGCTTGAGCGATCGCGATCGCCTGTTCTACTTGGTCTTTGCTCATCGCCATAAATACCACATTGGCTCCCGCCTGGCTAGCATCATTTAAAGCAGATTTAGCATCAAAACTAGCATCAGCTTTGATGTCAACTTCTTTGATAATTTTGCCGCTAGCTTTTGGCACTTCTACAACTAATAATTCCTTGAGTTGCTTGCTGTAAACGCTGTCGGAGTTGTAGAAAATTGCGATCGCGGCTGGCGAGTGATTTTTATTAGCATAATTCGCGACAGTTTCCCCAAGTTTTTGGAGGTATGTTTTCAGCATTTCATCGGTTTTTTCCAGCAACTTTGTCAGCTTCAAGGTGGCTTTGTTGGAAGGGTCGATGGAAACGCTGGAACTGACTGGCGAAAGGGCTGCTAATCCTGCGGTTTCATAGGTTTTGATGGCATCTTGAGAACTGCTGTCAATGCCGTGTCCCAAAACTCCCAAAACGCTGGGAGAGTTAACCAAGTCCTGAGCGATCGACTGAGTTTTGCCAAGTTCGTCATTAACAATTACAATTTCTAATAATCGACCGGGAACAGTTGGACTTTTGTTAAATTGATCTTGATATAAAGCAGCTCCTCGGAGCACTTCTTTAGCTGCATCAGGACTGGCACCGATGGGAACCACTACGGCGATTGTCAGGGGATTTCCTGTCTTTTGAGCCGTCGCATTGTTGAGGTATATTTTAGTTTCTGGGTCGTTGGGGTCGGTTTTGGTAGCTGCTTCATATTTGGCGATCGCATCGTCCCAATTCTTGCCTACAAATGCAGCAGCCCCAGCTTGTTTCTCAGCATCAGCTTTGCCACCTGTTAACAGAATTTTTTCCCCTTGACTAATCAGTGGGGCGCTGACTGCTTTAGAACTGAGGAATTCCCCCGATAAAGCAGGAGTTGTCGAAGTAGTCGATGTGGCTTCACCCGTTGTCTGGGAAGAATCTGGCGTTTGGCCTGAAAACGCTTTGTACAAACCAAATCCGCCACCACCAACGACTAATATTCCTGCTACAGCCATCAGAATTTGTTTGATTGGCGGTTGGGTTTTTGATCCCCCATTTCCTGTAGGAACCATAGCCTCTTTCGGCAAACCGCACATCATGCAAATTGGCCCGTCGTTGTCATAGGGTGGGTGGGGGCCACTAACGTTATATGGTTCTGAACTATTTTTGGGTACGCCGTCGCAGCTCCAAGTCATTTTTTGCTACCTTTTTTTTACCCTTTTGGGTATTGTACAGCTTGACATCTGTCTTGAGAAAGGTTTAACAAGCACAAATATGAAATCTTTAAAATACGCTGCTGGGAATCGCACTCTTAGCCCCAATTTATTCCCCAAGACAATGGTCAGCTCGGTCAACAGCGCTATCCTAGTAGTTATATAGCCCTTAAACCCGATCGACCCGGAGGCCCCTTGTTTAGCCTAGTTCAAAACAATTCTCGCAAAGGAGAAATTCTAGAGGTCGTCTTCCGCAACGGTTGGGACTACATGAAAAGCCTCCTAACCGGCCGCAAAACCGACGCACCCAGTCTCCCAACTCCAGCAGTTCTCCGCAACATCCTCGTCGAATTAGGCCCAGTATTTGTCAAATTGGGTCAATTGCTGAGCACCCGTCCCGACCTTTTACCGGCCAGCTATATCGAAACTCTCTCCACGCTACAAGCGGAAGTGCCGCCCGTACCGTGGTCGCAAGTAGAAGCAATCGTCCGCCAGGAACTCACACAATCTCTCGAAAATACCTTCGCCAAATTTAACACTGAAGCCATCGCCGCAGGTTCGATCGCCCAAACCCACAAAGCTACTTTAAAAGACGGCCGCGAAGTCGCCCTCAAAGTTCAGCGCCCCGGTATTGATATTGTCATCGAACAAGACATCGCCGTGCTCCGAGGTTTGGCAGAACTTGTCATGCTCACAGACTTCGGTCAACAATACGATATTGTCGCCTTAGCAGAAGAATTTGCGATCGCCCTGCGTGCAGAACTAGACTTCATTCAAGAAGCCAGCTACACAGACGAACTGCGCCGCAATTTATCTAAAAGTCGCTGGTTTGACCCCACACAAGTTGTCTTACCAGAAATTAACTGGGAGTTAACTACAAAAAAACTCTTAGTCATGGAGTGGCTGAACGGAGTTCCGATTTTGTTAGGCGATTTGCAAGGAATTCGCCACAAAGGAGATATAAATGCCGAACGCGAAGAAATTACAACGCTGCTTTGCCGCGTTTTCTTCCAGCAGTTGTACATCGACGGATTCTTTCACGCAGACCCGCATCCCGGCAATTTATTTTATCTCAAAGACGGCCGGATAGCTTTGCTAGACTGCGGCATGGTGGGCAGATTAGACCCGCGCACTCAGCAAAACTTGACAGAAATGTTGCTGGCAATTGTCGATTTAGATGCTCAGCGCTGCACTCAATTAACATTGGAAATGGCAGAATTTGCTCAGCCGAAAAGTTTAGCAGTTCTAGAGAACGATTTGGCGAGAATGCTGCGAAAGTATTACAATGTCAGCTTGTCGCAAATGAACTTGTCGGAAATTTTTTATGAGGTGCTGGAAATTACCCGCAAAAATAAAATTAGACTGCCCAGCAATCTCGGTTTGTATGCAAAAACTCTAGCTAATTTGGAAGGACTGGCGCGCTCTTTTAATCCTCGATTTAATATTGTAGAGCAGGTCAAACCGCTGATGACCGATATGTTTCGGCGTCAGTTATTAGGAGATGACCCGATACAAGCTTTGTTGAGAACAGCCCTCGATCTGAAAAGCTTATCTTTGCAATCTCCACGACAGGTGGAAGTGCTTTTAGACCGGGTTACTTCGGAAACTTTGAAGTGGAACTTGACACTAAAAGAACTCGATCCGCTACGCCGCACTCTGGGGGATTCGGCGAACCGACTTTCTTTTAGTATTGTCGTGGGTTCACTGATTATAGGGGCGGCAATTATTTCTTCTAACGCGCAAACTTCTCAGCTATCTTTTCTGAGCAATGGTTTGTTTGGGGCGGCGAGTTTTTTGGGCTTTTGGTTGATTATTAGCATTCTCAGGTCAGGGCGCTTGCGAAGTTGATTGAAAAGGGGAAATAGGGAAAATCAGGAGATATAGCAATCCTTTCGGGAAACTCGTAACTGGCTTTTTTTGTGAACGAACCGCGAACACGCTATTGACGCGAATCTTGAGAATAGAAGAGAAAGATTTCACAATTGATGCCAGGAGTGCTATAGCATCCTCAACTATTAAGCAACATCTCTGACTTAAGATAGGCGATCGCCCGCAACAGCTAAGTCTAAGCTAGAAATTATAGTTAGATAAAGTTTTGAGGGACTAAAGTCTCTCAAAACTTGATAACTAAGGACTTCCGTCCTTATTACAAACCTATTTTGCGATCGAAATAGAGCTAGGTGTTATTTTGAATGAGCAATATTAACCAAGTATTGGAAAAGGACAAATTGCCAGAATTAGGATTAGTCTGCATTACAACATCCGATGCAGTTCGCTTTCGCACAGTCACGCGGAAGCGACTTTTACAGCTTTCGGAAACTGAACAAGAAACAGTATTGCGCGAGCTTTATACAGACAACTTAAAGCGGCTTGACAAAGCGATCGACTTCTGTTCTGCTAATCAGATTAAGCTCTACCGCATGACTTCTGCACTGTTCCCTTTTGCAGATACAGATTTGGGGGAAGCAGTGCTACACTCTATGACTGAGGAATTGTGGACTACGGGCGATCGCGCTCTTTCTTTGGGCATCCGCTTGGTACTCCACCCCGATCAATTTGTCGTCCTCAGTTCCGACAAGCTTTCTGTGGTTGAAAACAGCATTAAAATTCTCGCGACTCATGCTTTAATTTTAGATATGTTGGGACAGCCCCGATCGCCCCAGGCACTGATGAACATTCACGGCGGCAAGAGCGATCGCATTTCGCAGCTCAAGTCTGTCATCCGCGATTTACCCGAATCAATTCGATCGCGCTTAACCTTTGAAAATGACGAATACGCTTACAGTTCCTCGGAAATTTTAGAAGTTTGTCTCGATACCGGCGTACCAATGGTTTTTGACGCCCACCACCACGTCATTCACGAACATTTAGAAACTTACGACGACCCCAGCGTTGGCGAAATGCTCGCAGCAGCCCGCACAACTTGGTCTGTTCCTGAATGGCAATTAGTACACATATCGAATGGAAAAGAATTTTTTGCCGATCCGCGCCACAGCGATTTAATTACAGAAATGCCTAATTGCTATTATCAGGCTCCTTGGATTGAAGTAGAAGCTAAATTCAAAGAATTAGCTATTGAAAAGTTGCGCGCCGAATGGTTGTCTGCGAATGTTCCACAATTTAGCAATGTCTCTTAGGGTGGGGTTTTACCAACAATAATTGCCTAAAACCAATCATCTCGAAAATTCGCCCCCACCCAAAGGTAAATCGCAAGAACAGGCAAGATGCCTGTTCCACAAAGAATGAATTTTCTTGTGGGGCGTCTCGCAAGAACAGGCAAGATGCCTGTTCCACAAAAAATGAATTTTCTTGTGGGGTGTCCCGCAAGAACAGGCAAGATGCCTGTTCCACAAAGAATGAATTTTCTTGTGGGGTGTCCCGCCCGGTTTATTCCGACAATCCGACAGGGGTTTTTAACCCCTGTCTCATAGCTAAAGTCCTCTAAAAGAGGACTAAAATAGATAGATATAGAGATCGTATTTCCAGTCGGTTTTAACCGACTTTAGCTTTGAGGCAGGGGTTTCAACCCCTGCCGGACTGCCGGATTACCCGACTGTCGAACTGCCGGAATCAATAAAAACCGCGTTAATACAACTATAAAATTATGTGTGGACGATACACTTTAACTACTTCAGGTGAAATCATAGCCGAGTTCTTCAAACTGTCGGCAGTTCCCGACATCAAACCGCGATACAATATCGCCCCAACTCAATCAGTTGCCACAGTAACAGTTGAACCAGAAAAAATGCAGCGAGAGTTTCAATTTATGCGCTGGGGTTTGATTCCAAGTTGGGCAAAAGACATGAAAATAGGCAGTCGCATGATTAATGCGCGATCGGAAACTGTAGCCGAAAAACCTGCTTTTCGCAGCGCCATCAAGCACAGGCGATGTTTGATAGTCGCTGACGGTTTCTACGAATGGCAACAGCAGGGAAAGAACAAACAGCCTTACTATTTTCAAAAGGCAGACGGCGAACCTTTTGCTTTTGCCGGTTTGTGGGAAAATTGGGAATCTCCAGAAAAAGAAAACATTGTATCTTGCAGTATAATTACTACCGCTGCTAACGAAACAGTGCAGCCGCTGCACGATCGAATGCCAGTGATTCTCCCCGACAGCGATTGGGAACAGTGGCTAGATCCTGCTGTTAAAAATGCTCAGGAAGTTTTGCCCCTGTTAAAGCCCTATGCTTCCGAAGCCATGAAAGCAAAAGCGGTAAGTGCGATCGTCAACAGTCCAAGTAGAGACAGTCCCGAATGTATTAGCGATCGACAATAAATCATTGCAGGGGACAAAACCGAGATAGTTTGAGTTATGATCTAAAATGATGTTTGAGTTGTAGCTGTGGTTTTATAAGGATCAGTTTAACTCAGTTGTTATTTGCTCAAACATTTTTTTAATCTTAACATCAGTTAGAAGACCAAAAATATGATCGGATACGTTACACTCGGTACCAACGATATTGAAACGGCAGCCAAGTTTTATGATGCTTTGCTTGCTGAAATAGGTGCTCGACGATTCATGGAATTCGACGGATTTATCGCATGGAGTGTTTCTCCCAATGGACCAGCACTTGCTATTACAAAGCCATTTGATGGTAACACAGCAACTGTTGGCAATGGAGTAATGATAGCTCTTCAAGTTGACAGTCCAGAAAAAGTCAATTTAGTTTATAACAAAGCGATCGAACTTGGGGCTAAGGATGAAGGAGCCGCGGGGCCAAGAGGCGTGTTGCCGGGGTTTTATGCGGGATATTTTCGGGATCTTGATGGGAATAAGCTGAACGTGTTTTGTATGACTGAGCCAAACACTTAAGATTTTTATTTTTCGTGAGGTTCGCCGAAAAAAAGCTATTTCCTGTCGTTAGCTATTAGTTATCAATTCCTAAATAATAGTTGATAACTAATAACTAATGGTTAATTATTATAGCAATCCTTGCAGGAGTCGTAAACTTTTTACCCCACCCCAACCCTCCCCTTGGTAAGGGGAGGGAGTAAGAAAATCACAAATGATGCGAGGATTGCTATAATAACTAAATTAACTGTCGTACATTCGCGCTTCAGCAGCCTCTGGATTTTCCTCGCAATACTCGTCAAAAGCCGTTTTTTCAAGCTTCATCGATCGCTGGTGAGAAGCCTCAGCCTGCATTTCCTCTACAATATCCCACGCTACCGCGCACTCTCTAGAGGTAGCGCCTTTCTCGGCACAGATAGTTCTGGCATCTGCGATCGCCTGTTCGATTTCTTCGTCAAATAAAACACTCTTCGGCTTCTCAAGAAAATCGCTTTTTGTCAATATATCCGTGACAGAAATAATGCCCACTAGCTCGTCCTTAATCACCGGCGCCCGGCGGATGCGGGTATTCGCGAACAACCTAGCCACATATTCCACGCCCAAGTCAGGATTGACCGTAATGCAAGGTTTGGTCATAATCTCGAAGACGCGGACTTTTTTCGGGTCTACTCCGTAGGCTGCTACTTTATAGACAATATCCGTTTCTGTCACAATGCCGTAGGCATCTTGTTCGTGGCGACGTTCCACAATCAACGCGCGCAAACACAAATCGTTCATCATCGCCACCGCTTCAGCTACAGTTGCCGAACCGCGAATGGTAACAACTTCTGTTGTCATAATATCTTGGGCTTTCATCATCATTTTTTATTCCTTCCCGCTGATAAAGTCTACTGCGTCCCGATTTGGGGCTGTCCATTTGATTTGTGATCATCATTAGGACTTACCCTTAGAAACCCGGTTTCTACCAAAATGTTGGGTTTAGTAACGATAAATCCGGTCTAGCAACCAGGTTTCTGAGAAATCGTGCGATCGCAAACTAATCATAAAACCTTTAACGGCATTCGGGATGACAAGTTGCCTGAAACAGCCGGTCGCGGCCCCGGAACCTCTGGAGTCCGCGATTTAGCGCTCAGACGGCAGGGCTGTTTCATTCTCTTGTAGGGGCCGTGCTACCCCTACTCCCCGTGCCGGCCCTCTTGGTCGGATCTTTGAGCTGGTTGGGAGCAGATTTTCCAGCCCCTGTATCAAAGAAGCAAAAGTTAACACAAACTAAGCAACTGCTTGCGCTCGCACAGATCCCCGCCTCTGATAAACTTGATGGCTGGGAGTGCAAAAGAGCACAAGGCACGCATCAGCAGTTGGGAGGATCTAGTTCGTGGACAATGTAATCGGTTTAGAGATTATCGAAGTAGTTGAGCAGGCAGCCATCGCCTCCGCTCGCTTGATGGGCAAAGGCGAGAAAGATGAAGCCGACAGAGTGGCTGTAGAAGCCATGCGGGAGCGCATGAACAAAATTCATATGCGCGGCCGCATCGTGATCGGTGAAGGCGAACGCGATGACGCACCCATGCTTTACATCGGCGAACAAGTAGGTATTTGTACCCGCGAAGATGCCAAAGATGTCTGCAACATAGATGAATTGATCGAAATTGACATCGCTGTTGACCCCTGCGAAGGTACTAACCTGGTAGCTTACGGTCAAAACGGTTCGATGGCAGTTTTGGCAATCTCTGAAAAAGGTGGTTTGTTTGCGGCACCGGATTTCTACATGAACAAATTGGCTGCTCCTGCGGCTGCTAAGAATCATGTAGATATTCGCAAAACCCCCACTCAAAACCTCAAAATTATCTCTGATTGTCTCGGCCGCAGTATTGAAGATTTGGTGGTGGTGGTCATGGATCGCCCCCGACACAAAGATTTAATTAATGAAATTCGGCAAGCGGGTGCAAGAGTTCGGCTGATCAGCGACGGCGACGTTTCGGCAGCGATTTCTTGCGCGTTTTCTGGTTCCAACATCCACGCACTTATGGGTATTGGCGCTGCACCCGAAGGTGTGATTTCCGCAGCAGCAATGCGCTGCTTGGGCGGTCACTTCCAAGGGCAGTTAATTTACGATCCGGCTGTTGTAAAAACTGGTTTGATCGGTGAAAGCAAAGAGAGCAATATCGCCCGCCTTAAAGAGATGGGCATCACAGACCCAGACAAGATTTACAATGCTGAAGAGCTGGCATCTGGAGAAACAGTTCTGTTTGCAGCTTGCGGGATTACTCCCGGAACGCTGATGAATGGAGTTCGCTTCTTTGGCGGCGGCGCTCGCACTGAAAGTTTGGTAATTTCTTCTCAGTCGAAAACGGCTCGATTTGTGGATACAATCCATATGTTTGACCAGCCGAAATCTCTGCAATTGAATTAGTGATTAGTTAGTGGTTAACAGTTAAATGTTAACAATTAACAGTTAACGGTTAACAGTCACCGATGATTAGCAATTAGCGATAAACTAAGAACTAATAACAGGTGACTGTTAACAACTAAGAAAGAAATAGTGACAAATCACAGATATGAATATTGCAGTCATAGGTCTCAGCCACAAAACAGCGCCGGTAGAAGTTCGCGAAAAACTGAGCATTCCAGAACAGAAAGTTGAAGCGGCGATCGCCCAATTGCGCGGCTACCCGCACATTCAAGAGGTTGCCATCCTCAGCACTTGCAACCGCTTAGAGATTTATATTGTTACCAGCGAGTCGGAGCCTGGTGTGCGAGAGGTTATTCAGTTCCTTTCAGAATGCAGTAAAGTTTATGTGCAGTCTTTGCGCCCTCACCTGTTTATTTTGCTGCACGAAGATGCGGTGATGCACTTGATGCGAGTGGCTTCTGGCCTCGACAGTTTGGTTCTCGGAGAAGGACAAATTTTGGCTCAGGTGAAACAAACTCACAAACTCGCCCAGCAGTACAAAGGTGTAGGCAGAATTTTAGAGCGCTTGTTCAAGCAAGCTCTCACAGCAGGGAAGCGAGTTCGCACGGAAACTAGCATCGGTACCGGTGCAGTTTCTATCAGTTCGGCGGCGGCAGAATTGGCTCAAATGAAGGGTCAGCATTTAGCAAGCAGCAAAATTGCGATTATCGGTGCTGGCAAAATGTCGCGGCTTTTGGTACAGCATTTGCTCTCAAAAGGAGCTAGCCATATTTCGATCGTTAACCGCTCTGTGCGGGGCGCGCTGGAGTTGGCAGGCCAGTTTAAAGATGCTGAACTGCACCTGTATCAGCTATCGGAAATGATGCAGGTAATTTCCAGTTCTGACTTGGTTTTTACCAGTACCGCAGCTACCGAGCCACTGTTAAATAAAGCTAAATTGGAAGCTGTTTTAGACCCGAATCGCCCTTTGATGTTGGTGGATATTTCTGTACCGCGCAACATTGACTCGGATGCGAATGAACTCGCTAATGTGCGATCGTTTAATGTGGACGACTTGAAAGCAGTGGTAGCTCAAAATCACGAAAGCCGCCGCAAAATGGCAATGGAAGCTCAGGGCTTGCTGGAACAGGAAGTAGAGGCTTTTGATCTCTGGTGGCGCAGTCTGGAAACGGTTCCTACTATTAGCTGTTTGCGGGATAAGATAGAATTGATTCGGGAACAAGAGTTAGAAAAAGCTTTATCACGTCTGGGTTCGGAATTTTCGGAGAAACATCAAGACGTGATTGAATCTTTAACAAGGGGGATTGTGAATAAGATTTTGCACGATCCGATGGTACAGTTACGCGCTCAGCAGGATATTGAGGCGCGGCGGCAAGCGATGCAAACTTTGCAAACACTGTTTAATTTGGATGTTGATGTCAATCAGCAGTACAGCTAGTTTGTCATTAGTCATTGGTCATTAGTCATTAGTCAGTTGACAGGAAAGCAGTTAGCCGTTGACCAGAAAGCAGGAGTCAGATTATGCCCGGTCAATTACCATGAATAAAAATGCCTCCAACCCTGGCGGCAAAAGCATCATTCGGGAGGGTAATTTGCTGGAACCTGATATCAGTTATCATTCAACCAATAACTAATGACTAACAACTAATGACTAATAACTAATGACTAATAGGCGAATTTATCAAATAATCCTACTGATTGCGGCGCTATGGCTGGTTGTTGAGTTTGCCTCCCGGATGGCGGCAGAAATTCTCTGGTTTCAGGAAGTTGGATATCTTCAGGTTTTTCTATTAAAGCTTACAACTCAAGGGTTGCTGGGGACGATCGCAATTGCTGTTTCTTCTGTCTTTTTGCTAGGAAATTTGGCTTTAGCCCGCTGCCTGCAACATCCCGCAGAGGAAATGAAATCGCCGGTTGCGGGGGCGCTATTCGCTTCACTGAGGGCGAACAAAACTGGGAAAAATTACGAATTACCTCTTGCTAAATCCCAAATTAGCTTTTCTTGGCTGCTGTTGGCAGTATTCGGATTGAGTTCGATCGCAACTTTTATAGTAATTCACTACGGGGTGTTAGCTGCAAATAGCCTCACCTATTTCGGTATAGCTGACAATTTACCTCCACCGCCCGTGCAGTTGGGAATTGAGTCAATCCAGCAAATAGCGCGACAGCTATTTTCTCACTGGTGGCAGTTGGGCTTGCTGCTGGGGACAATGTTAGCTGTGGTAATTAAGCCTGATTTTTGGCTGCGGGCGATCTCCCTTTTTCTCAGTTTGGCGATCGGGCTGATTGCCACCAGTCGCTGGACAAATGTTTTACAATATTTTCACCCTACTAATTTTAACACAACCGACCCTCTTTTTAATCAAAACATTAGCTTTTATGTATTTATTTTGCCAATCTTAGATTTGCTAGGCTTGTGGCTGACAGTTGTATTTTTGTACAGTTTAGTATCTTGTGCTTTAACATATTTGCTGTCAGGAAATAGCCTGAGTCAAGGGAGATTTTTGGGGTTTTCTCGATCGCAGCAGCGGCACTTGTACGGGTTGGGTGCAGCTTTAATGCTAGCCGTTGCATTCCGCTACTGGCTGGGGCGCTACGCATTGCTGTATGCGCGGGGAGACGTTACTTACGGGGCGAATTATGCTGACGTGACGGTGCGGCTGCCCTGCTATGGATTTTTGAGTATTTTGGCGGGGGCGATCGCACTTTTGATGCTGTGCCAGGTTTACCCATTCAACATTAAAAATGAACTCATAAAAAAGATTATTTTAGGGTGGCTAACTTTAAGTTTTTTGGGAACTTGGCTGCTGCCAACACTTGTGCAGCAACTCCTAGTTAAACCCAACGAACTAGCACGAGAAAAGCCGTACCTCAAGCGCAGCATTGCCTTTACTCAAGAAGCCTTTGACCTCAACAATATAGAAATAAAAACTTTCGATCCCGCCGGAAAACTTACTTATGCCGACTTAGAAAAAAATAAACTTACTATTAGCAACATCCGGCTGTGGGACAAGCTGCCGCTGCTGCAAACCACCCGACAGTTACAGCAAATTAGACCCTATTATACCTTTCCTGATGCCGATATCGAGCGCTACACAATCAAAAATGAAAAAGCAAAAAAGGGAGATTCTGAAAGCCAACAAGTGTTTCTGGCAGCGCGGGAATTAGATTACACAGCAGTTGCCCCAGAAGCTCAAACTTGGGTGAACAAGCACCTGGTTTACACTCACGGTTATGGCTTTACTCTTTCTCCGGTAAATACCGTCGGTGTCGGCGGTTTACCCGATTATTTTGTCAAAGATATTGGAGTTGCAGCCCAGACAGGAGAGACTGCTTTGGGAGTAACTAGCGATCGAATTCGGGCTAGTATTCCGATCGGCTACCCGCGAATTTACTACGGCGAAATCACCGATACAGAAGCGATGGCGCCCACAAAAGTTAAAGAATTCGACTACCCCAGCGGCGAAGACAATGTTTACAATACTTACAGCGGTAGGGGCGGAATTGCGATCGGTTCTATGTGGCGGCGCTGGCTGTTTGCTAATTATCTCAAAAATTGGCAAATGGCACTTACCCGCAATTTTACGCCTGAAACTAAATTGCTATACCGCCGAAATATTAACAAAAGAGTCCGGGCGATCGCTCCTTTTTTGCGCTACGATTCCGATCCGTATTTAGTAGTAGCCAACGCCAATCTTAGCAATGATGATATAGAAAAAGAAAAAGATGAAAATGGCAACGAGATTAAACCTTCACCCTCGGCCACTGATAAATCTCCCAACTATCTTTACTGGATTATCGATGCCTATACAGCGAGCGATCGCTATCCGTATTCTGACCCCGGAAATCATGAGTTTAACTACATCCGCAACTCCGTTAAAGTAGTGATTGATGCCTACAACGGGTCTGTTGACTTCTACGTTGCCAATCCCTCCGATCCGATTATTAACAGTTGGATGGCAATCTTTCCCGGACTCTTCAAACCCCTTGACAAAATGCCTCCGGCTCTCCGCAAACATATCAGATCTCCAGTAGATTTATTGAGCATTCAATCAGAACGCTTGCTAACTTATCATATGGAAGACCCACAAGTATTTTACAATCGGGAGGATTTGTGGCGAGTTCCCAATGAAATTTATGGCAGCGAACAGCAGCCCGTATCACCCTATTATTTGATTATGAAGCTGCCCACTGAAAAAGCCGAAGAATTTATTTTGCTGCTGCCATTTACACCAGTAAGTCGCAACAATTTAATTGCTTGGATTGCAGGGCGATCGGATGGTAGCGAGTACGGAAAATTGCTGCTTTATTTATTCCCCAAACAGCGATTAGTTTACGGCCCCGAACAAATAGAAGCTTTAATTAACCAAGATCCAGTTATTTCCGAACAAATCTCTCTCTGGAATCGCCAGGGTTCAAAAGCCATTCAAGGAAACTTATTAGTAATTCCCATAGAACAATCTTTACTGTATGTGGAACCTCTTTACTTAGAAGCCGAACGCAATAGTTTGCCAACTTTAATCAGAGTTATTGCTGCCTACGAAAACCGCATCGTCATGGCAGAAAATCTTGACTTGGCACTCAAAGCACTTTTTCAGCAACAATCTACTAATAAACCGGCCATTATTCGACCTCTAGAAGGAACAGCACCAGCTTTAAATAGTCAATGATATCAATTTCGGTTGCACTCATCATGATTGTTGACTGTTGACTGTTGACTGCTGGCTGTTGACTGTTTACTAGGGGTCTAAAAACTGAATGGTTGAGTGTTACAGCCTGTTCCAGGTTCATGAAGTACACTATAAAGCTATATTGTGTGGTGTTAATCTGTAGGGTGCGGATCTGCGAAATATTGGTCGATAAAACTTATAGATTGACGGGTGTATCCGCACCTTACACGGGCGATCGCTCTTCTTGTGTGTACCACATCTACATGGAATATGCTGTAAGTGTTGACTCTATTTTATTATTCCGCTCCCAGCGAAAACGATATAAATTACTGCGATTTCTGTTCGCTAGTAGCCTTGATATCCTGCCACCAAACATTGACATAGGGCCACATCAATCTCTCGTCTCCTCCAGAATCTAGTTTCACAGTCACCTCATAACGGTCAATATGCGTGAGCTCGCCAGTTTTACCATTCAAAAAAAATTGTTTGGGATTGTCGGTGCAAATTTCTACCCTTTGATTCAACAGCGGCAGCATCTGGGTAGAAGAACCCTGAAACGGATTTTTGCCTTTGAGTACATAGCCGCCAATCAAAGATAAGTACATTGAAGCTAGGAAAAATACTGTACATAAACCCACAATTACCAGTATTTTTTGTTGTGAAAAACTGGTATCAACGCTCGCATATCCTACGCACATAGTTCCAAAAAACAACAAATTTGGCAGGTACAGCCCATCTTCCAGAAACACGCTACCAAAAAGCATCAGGGCTACCTGAAAACCAAATAATGCAGCCACCCAACTCCAGCCAGTTAGCAATGATGCAGATAGTAGCCAATTCATTGCTAGAGTAAGGGCGATCGCCATTGCTATTGCCCCAAGCGGTGCTGCATAATCGTATTGTCTGAAGGGAAGAAGAACAAAAAATACTAAAGCATACGCAAAACCGGCAACAGCCAGTGCTAATCCACTAATTATTTGGTTCCCGTTCAGCATGGCGAGGAATTTTTAGAACACTAAAGTGGAGCGTTCATCTTCTGTTGTGATAGTAGCCGTTGACAATTCCCAGCGGACTAAGGCCAGAAATTCTAACCGTAGGGTGCGCCACGAGCAGCTTACCGCTATATTTAGGGGAGCGAACCGATTTGTTAACCAAGCGTGCTATCCCAGTTTCCGAAGGCAGAAGTCAGCCGGATCTGAAGGTAGAATTTTCAGAAAACCAGATTATTTAGGGTCGATCGACTTAACAAATTGTTGCACAGGCTGTGGTAGAGCCGGCACAAAAGTCTTTCTAAAACCCCTAACATCGAACACTCGCCACAAAATACCTACCGCTACCGTCAAGAAAAATAACGCTCCCAAAAAATTGAACACAGTAGACAGAAAACCGCTGTCCCTTTTTTTCGGAGGTGTAATATGTTTCATGCGATATACAGCCGGCTCGTAATCTCTCGACTCCTCGCGATTGCGGGGCGGCGTTTTGGGGCGCGAACTCGCACTGCGCTTCTGAGTCAAACCCGTTTTATTAGTTTTAGTAAAACTGCTGGGCGACTTTAGCTCAGAAGCGCCGCGGGTTCCCGTTAACTTGCTAGCAGAAGCCCCCGTTTGGCCAACAGCAGCATCCTGAATTCTGCTGTTAGGGCGCTGAGTCGATTTGCGTTCGGCGAGGGTACGCATCAAAGTTTGCAATTGCTGAGTCGCCGCCGGCGGGCGTTCCCCTTTCCTCGCCCAATTTAACAGCATCGCCCCGGTAATCCCGCAGAGATTCGTAGCGCCTACAGAAGCCAGCCGCTTCAGCAGAGGCTGGCTGTTGGACACAAAAATAACCAATGCGTCCGGGTGTTCCTGAGCCAAACCGTAAACGCACTGAGCCGTCGCCACTACCAGCATTGCTGGCTTGCTTTGATTTTTGATCGAAGGTTCGAGAGCTCGGTGTGTTTCCTGAGCGTCAGTTGCAATCCAACCACTGTCGGCAAAAAATCGCATAAACTCTCTAGCTACTTGCTCTTGAGCTTTTTCCACCGCTTGCCCTGTCAGACGATCTATTTCGTCGTACACTACTTCCGGGATATAGCAAGTTCCCACCTTGGCATATTCTTGCCACACTTGGGTTCTGCCTGTCATTAAAACATCTGCATCAAAAGTTACCAATACAGGAGGAAGTTGATTAGCCATGACTTTATCCTATAGGCTTAGATAAGTTATTTAAACTTAATCGATCAAGTTTAAACAAATTTTGGGATATAAAAAAATCAACTTTTGGTAGTAGATAAATTACCCTGGGCGGGGGTTTTAATTGGAAATTAGTAGTTAGGAACCCGATCGCCCTTCAGTTCCCAGTTCGATCGCTTAATTCCTAGATTCCACTAATTTACCGCAACCCAAGAGCCTATTACCAAAGATGCCCGACTACTGCTAGTTCCCGATTCCCAGACGGCCAGCCAAAGCCGGAGTCAAAGGCAACAGGGCAGCAATCATCAAGAACAAAGCTAGCAAACCCAAAGCCGCGCGAGCGTCGTCAGGCTCAGTCAGCTCGTTGAGGCTCGGCCGCTCCAAATTCCGCTGTAAAATCAGAATCACGATCGCCCAATACAGAGCCAAAGGATTAACTAAAGAAACGATGGCCAGCACCACAAAAGTCGCCAAAGTAGTGCGGCTGGCTATTTTCCGACCGTAGATGGCTTGCACGATTCTACCCCCATCCAACTGTCCCGCCGGCATCAAATTAATCGCCGTTATTACCAAGCCCAACCAACCGATAACTACCAGCGGGTGAACGTCAACAATCTGCTGCTGCAAAGCCGAACCCAAAACCACTTTTGCCAAAGTTCCCACCAAAACCGAGCCCTTGAAAAATTCTGCGGGAATTTGAAACAAACTGCCGGGGTGAGACAGCAGCAAACCCGTTACCAGCATTAGCACAGAAACTATTCCCCCAGCCGCTGAACCGGCAAAAGCGATGTCAAACAAAACTTTACGGTTGGGCAGCAGCGACTCAAAACGGTCGATCGCTCCAAAACAACCTATCTGCAAAGTTGGTATAAAAAATGGCCAACTCAAGCCAACCTTGTACCGATTTGCCAGCACTCTGCGAGCAATTTCCCCAGAGCCTAAAACCGCCCAAATTCCGGCGGAAATTGGCAGAACTTCTAGATATCTAGCCGGCGAGTTAAAGAAATCGAAACCTAGCAGCAAACCGCCTGTCTCTAAGCTAGTAGCAATTGTTGCCAGCAGCAGCACGACTGCTAGGATTTTTTGAGACACCGTTGTTGGCTGCGGGTCGTTGGTGCTGGGCAAGATAATAACTACGGGCTTGTCGTCCTGATTTTCTACTAAAAATAGACGGTAGCGATCGTTTAATTTTTCTTCCAAACTTGCCGTCAAACGTGAGTGTACTTGTTCTGGGTCTCCCCGGAGATTGCCTTTGAGAATTACCCCATCTTGATAAGGAATCGTTTCTGTGGCAAAGAAAGTATCAATTCCAAAGATGCCTTTAATTGCCTTGAGGTCTTCCACTGGAACGGGAATAATTTGTAATTCATTATTCGCAGGCGACGAGGTGACGATCTTAATGGTTTCTGGGCCTGGTGGTCGCTGCGACTCAGGGGCCGAGAAACCATCGCTTTGGGACTTTACCTCAGCAGCATCCGGGCGTGGCAGCACTGTATCAGATGCAGCCTTACGCAATTGCCGGCCCAGATAAATGTACAATCCCGTGGATGCCACTAGCAGCAACAATACCGCCACTAGATTGAGGTAAATTCCGGCGGCGAACAAACCAAAGAACAGCAGCCAGGGACTCATCAGCGCAACAGACTGCAACCAAGCCAAAATTCCCAGTTTGCCAAAAGGTCTGGCGCGATAAAATCCCCAACCCAGAATTCCCAGAGCAACCAATACGAGCGCAATTGTTGCCGTATTTTCCGATGCAACTATAGGCATTCCGGTTGCTTGCGCCAGTAGGGGCTTTAATCGGTCGATCGCGCTGCGGTCGAGTAATAGCATTAAATTTTGGGGAACATTAAATAGAGTTGTTGGGAACATATCCAAACCTATCGGAAACTAGCCTGATTACTAAGGATAACCTCTGAGGGCTACTCGGCCCACAACCTGCTGCTGGTGCTGTTTGAACATCGCAGGATCTAGGCTATTGACACAATAGACTTTTTATGATATCACATCGGCTGTGTCAAACCTATACTCAGAAGACTTACTAAAATCCTAGACATTTCTGGAGAAATCCCGAAATAGCTAAGTAAGTCCAGGCTTTCGTTATTAGGGAGCGTTAAAGTTCATACCTTGGAGTACGTGCCAGCCTCAAGCACTATAACTCCGCAGTTAAACAGGCAAGGATTTGTAAAGCCAGTGCTGTGGAGAAAGTACCGCCTAATAACTATGCCGAGGCAACCTTTACTAATTAGGAATAGACGCAACCATGTCTAAAACCCCCAATCAAGTATTCGTACTTGACGCTGACAAAAAACCTCTAACTCCGTGCCTGCCAGTGATAGCTAGAAAGCTATTGAATGCAGGCAAAGCAAAGGTTTTTAAACTGTACCCGTTTACAATTATTCTGGGAAAATCGGTCAACGATCTACCAGAACCAATTGAAATCCGCATCGACCCTGGTAGCAAGACTACTGGCATAGCTTTGGTTCAGGGAATCCAAGTCATTTGGGGCGCTGAACTCACTCATCGGGGTCAAGCTATCAAGTCTCGACTTGAAACCCGTCGGGGCGTCCGGCGCAGCCGCCACAACCGCAAAACTCGTTATCGAAAAGCGAGATTCTTAAATCGCACTCGTCCGAAAGGCTGGTTGCCTCCCAGCTTGCAGCACCGAGTCTTAACGACTATGACGTGGGTTTCTCGCCTTCGTAAACTAGCACCTATCCAATCAATTGCTTTCGAGTTGGTAAACTTTGACACTCAAAAAATGCAAAATCCAGAGATTTCCGGCGTTGAATATCAACAAGGGGAATTACAAGGTTACGAGGTTAGACAGTACCTACTCGAAAAGTGGAATCGGGAGTGTGCTTACTGTGGTAGTGAAAATCTACCGCTGCAAGTTGAGCATATCAATCCACGCGCCAAAGGTGGCACTAATCGTGTTTCTAATCTTTGCTTAGCTTGTGAAAGATGCAACCTCAAAAAGGGGACTCAAGATATTAAGGATTTTCTTAAGAAAAAGCCCGAAGTTCTTAAGAAAATAATGAGTCAAGCTAAAGCACCATTGAAGGACGCAGCAGCAGTTAACGCAACCAAGTCCGCTTTGTTCCAAGCTCTGAAGGCTACAGCGATTGAACCTATTTATGTAGGACGCGGTTCTTTGACGAAGTTCAATCGGACTAATTTGAAGTTCCCAAAGGCTCATTGGATCGATGCTGCTTGTTGTGGAGATGTAAGTCAAGGTTTGACTTTAACTATCAATCAACCGTTGCTAATTAAGGCGATGGGCTGGGGAAGTCGTCAAGTCGTGCAGACTGACAAATATGGGTTTCCGCGTTCGGGGTATAAACCAAAGAAAAAGGTCGCAGGCTGGAATACTGGAGACATTGTTTCGGTAATTGGTGGAAAACATCAAGGGGTTAAATGCAAAAGAATTAAAACCACTAGGTTCAAAGGTAATTTTGATATTCGGGTAAACGATAGCGTGATTAGCGTTTCTCGGAATCAACTTAAGCCTGTTCATCGCAGCGATGGATATAACTACTCGTTTGCATGAGATTGTCGTGAAATGTCCAAGAAAACAGTTAGAGTACCAGTGTCGATCGGCCAGAAGCGGGAAGATTCGCCCCGTTTGGCAGATGGGGCTTTTTAAGGATTTGTTTCGGATGCCCGACGCCGAAAATAAAAACTCGGCTCCGACCCTCGCAGAATTTCCAGAGCCAGCCGACTTACTCAACCAGTTGAAAGCGCGGCGCAAAAAATCCAGGGCGGACTTGGCAGACGTGGAGATGTTCTTGGAAATATTGGGTTCGGAGAGTTAACCCGTGTCTACTGCAAGGATGCCGGGATACCACCTGACCCAGATAGGCAGTGTTTCGCATTTGTTGTGCGAAACAAAATGCGAAACAAATGCGAAACAAATAAGGTTTGAGCCGCTCTCTCCTTTTCGGTAAAGAACGGCTCAAAGCATTGATGCTATTAGGTTTTGTTAACGGGTACGGCAGGACTTGAATCAAAGCCTCGCTCTTGAATTACGAATTTCCGTCGTTATAGGCATTTTTTGCACCCACTCTGAAAGTCCTGTTTTTGATTTGAGCGAACACTGAGCGACGTGCTGTAGGCTTAGTGCATCAGTCAAACTCAGCGCTATTAGAGTAGGGAGCGAAAGATGAGCGAAAAATCAAATCCAGTGACGGCAAGTACCACCGCAGACTACCTTATTGGCTACGAGCGGATTCTAGACTACTTCCAACAAGCACAGAAAGAATGCCCCAAGGGCGTAGGGCTAAAAAGAGACAGGAAAGCGAGCGGTGGTTACATAACGTTGCAATTCAAGTTAGGTGACAAGCGGGTCAACAAAACTTGTGGGTGCTACCTGACCATGCAAGGTATCACTGATGCTCTGAGGAAAGCTCATCTAGTTGCTAGCGGTTTACAGTCCTTCTCTAGCGAGAGTCGGTTTTTAGCCTGGTATCATAAAACTTCATTAAGTTTGTAAGCATCAATAAACAATAGTAGTATCATATAGTCAAGAAAGTCTCACAAGGAAATGTTGCTCTCGTTAAAAGATGGAGGCCCTGAATGCAACTAGCAGAGAGGCATATCATTAAATCTACAGAACACCGTTTCGCCCAGATTGATGAATTAGCTTTTAAATCCAAGAATCTCTACAATGCTGCTAACTACGCCATTCGTCAGAGTTTTGTTTATGGATGGAGTTACATCAATTACAACGAAATGAATCGTTTAATGAAGTCTCATCAAGCATACAAGGCTTTGCCTGCCAAAGTCAGTCAGCAAATCTTGATGATATTGGACAAGAATTGGAAATCATTTTTTGAAGCGGTTAAAGCCTACAAAACTGATCCCTCTAAATTTACTGGTCGCCCAAAACTGCCGTTGTACAAAGATAAGGTCAAAGGGCGAAACATTCTCGTGTACACGATTCAAGCAATTAGCAGCACGCAGTTGAAGAAAGGAATCATCAAGCTTTCGGGTACGGAAATTTTAATCAAAACCAAAGTAAATCCCGATCATATTTGCCAAGTTAGGTTGGTTCCCAAATGCGATTCGTATGTAATTGAGGTCATTTACAATGAACAAGAGTCCACCGCCAGCGACGATAATTTTGTGGCTAGCATTGATTTAGGACTAGATAACTTGGTGGCGTTAACTTCAAATCAGCCGGGTTTTACCCCGCTCCTGATTAACGGGCGACCACTGAAATCTATCAATCAGTTTTATAACAAACGCTCTTCACAATTACAATCTCAATTAAAAGGAAGTCGAAAAACTTCGCCTCGCATTCAGCGCTTAACTCGCTGTCGCAATCAGAAAGTTGACAATTACTTACATCATGCTAGCCGTCTAATTATTAACCTTTTGCTCACCAAGCAGATTGGGACGCTAGTAATTGGCAAGAACGCGCAGTGGAAAACAGAAATTGATCTAGGGAAGCAAACCAATCAAAACTTTGTTAGTATTCCTCACTCTCGATTAATTGAAATGTTGGAGTACAAAGCTCGGTTGGCTGGAATCAATGTAATTGTGCAGGAAGAATCCTACACATCCCGCTCCAGTTTTTTAGGTTTAGACCCCATTCCTGTTTATGGAAAAACCGAAAAAGAGCCTGTGTTTACTGGTAAGCGGATTAAGCGGGGTTTGTACAAAACATCGGTTGGTCAGCTAATTAATTCCGATGTGAATGCAGCGTACAATATCCTCAGAAAAGCAATCCCAAATGCGTTCAGCTTTCTTGATAGGGAGCTGCGTAGTTCAGCCGAGGCGGGTTAATCCGCTCAAAGTAAAACGGAAAGGGGAGGGGCTGACGCCTCCCATGTCATTGCAATAAATGACTATAGTTTTACCAGCTATGATGATGTTATTTTGGATAAAAACGTCATCAAAAATGATTTGATAACGTTTGGTCAGGCGATAACAAAAGTAGAGAAAGAATACTGGGATGGACGCACTAAACGCCGTCAACAACGTGACAGGAGCAGTATTAGTCAGCAACGTACTTGGATTGCCGTTTACGGTGACTACTATAAGCTGTTGCCACAAGATACGGTCGTAAACCTAACAGATGTCCTGTCCGTAGTTAACGGTAAAAAACCAGGAACCAAGTGCTTTAAAAATTGCTTGTGTGCCATGAAAAAGCTTGCTGAGACTATTGACAGTACAGACTTATTGGGCAGGCTCAAAGAGATTGACGGTACACAAACAGAATTTCGTGAAGACCTTCAAACTTTATCGGTTGATGAGTTTTTAAAGCTTCGCGAATTGGTTTTAGCTGTTCCCAACAACAAACGATACCATTTGGAATCACGTAGGCGGTGGATGTGGGTATTCTCAATGCAGTTGGTGTATGGCTTTCGAGTTCATGAGGTTTTTGCAATTCAGAATATTGACAAACCATTTAAGACGAAAGATGGTGTTATTATTCCTGCCTTGAATGAACCGATAAACAAACAAATGATTGCCGTAGTAGGCGAGAAGACGTTACTAGATACTACAACTAAGACGGGCTACAGATTGTGTATACCCATGCTCCCTCCTACTCATCCTGACTTGATGGAATGTTTAGAAATCAAGTCAGGCAACTTGCCTGATGTTAGAACATCGTCAAACAATCCAAAGACGATTAGTGGGCTATACAGTGACCGCGCACAAACTATCTTAAGAAGATGGGACAAAGGCTTTACCCAAACCCACGCTTTACGTCACTTAGCGAATCTCAACGGTCAAATGGCGGGGATGTCTCAGGAGACAAGAGCTAAGAGTTTGGGGCATTCAACACAGATGAATGAAGGTACTTATAAAAAACGAGCCAATACTCAGACAACGATTGATTTACTAACTCAGTCCACAACAGAAGCTATTCCATTGGGTAGTGCAATTGGAGTGCTTAAACAGTTGGGAAGTGACGGGAAAAATGTCAAACTGCTAGCCGCTATTTACGGCATTACACCCCACGAAGT
>NZ_JAUBTS010000047.1:0-57961 GCF_036705105.1 Microcoleus sp. B9-D4 | reverse complement strand
AATGCTTACCAGGATAGAATCAGAGGGGGAAAAGCTGAGAATTTGGAACTGGCGATCGCGGCTTATAAGGCATCCTTAGAAGTTTACACCCGTGAGGCTTTTCCCCAAGATTGGGCAATGACTCAAAATAATTTGGGGAATGCTTACCAGGATAGAATCAGAGGGGGAAAAGCTGAGAATTTGGAACTGGCGATCGCGGCTTATAAGGCATCCTTGGAAGTTTACACCTGTGAGGCTTTTCCCTTTGAATGGGCAAGGAGTCAAAATAATTTGGGGGCTGCCTACCTCTACAGAATTAGAGGGGGAAAAGCTGAGAATTTGGAACTGGCGATCGTGGCTTATAAGGCATCTTTGGAAGTTCGCACCCGTGAGGCTTTTTCGATCAATAATGCTGAAACTTTATATAATCTCGGACTTGCCTACTGGCTGAATTCCAAACTCCCAGAAGCTTACAATATCCTTAACACCGCCATTAATACAGTCGAATCAATGCGGAGTGAAATTATTATCGGCGGCGAAGCAGACAGACAGAAATTAGCCGAAAAATACAATAGAATTTATCATCTAATGGTGGAAGTTTGCCTAGAAATGACAAACAAAACCGCCGCCCTAGAATACATTGAACGCAGCAAAACCAGAAACCTAGTAGAATTGTTTCACAAGGCCCGCAGCCTTCCGGAAAATGTACAGCGGATTAGTTTTCAGGAAATTCGCAGTCTGTTAGGTGAAGATGAGGCAATTTTGGAATGGTACATTACCGTTAATGGCTGTAAAGTTTTTATTATTACCCACGACTCCACCCAACCCGATGTCTGGCAATCTTCTGATACAGATTTAGAAGAATTAGAAAAGTTTCAGCAGGAGTATATCGACGACATCAAAGATGATAAAAAATATGATAACTGGAAAAACCAGCTAGAAACCCGCCTGGAAAAATTAGGAGAAATCTTGCACATTGATGAAATTATTTCTCGCCTCCCAGAAAATTGCCAGCGATTGATATTAGTTCCCTTCCGATATTTGCACTTGTTGCCACTTCACGCATTAACCAGCCGAAGGCTAAGGCAGAATGTAGAAGAAACTGGAACTCTCCTCGAACTTTTCCCAGGTGGCGTGAGATATACTCCCAGTTGTCAGCTATTACAATTATCTCAGCGGGTAAATCCGACTGGGGAAGAGTCATCACCGACAAGATTGTTTGCCATTCAAAACCCGACAGAAGATTTAGACTTCACCGATATCGAAGTTGAAGCAATTGCCAAATCCTTTAATCCTGCCGAAGTTTTGATTCGGGAAAAGGCAAGTAAGACAGGATTGCAGCAACAGCTTGAAGCGTTGCAGAATGCCGACATCGCCCACTTTTCCTGTCACGGATTTTTCGACTTTCTCGACCCCCGGAAATCTGCTTTAATCTTAGCTGGGGCAAAAATTGCCACCGATAACGTTAACTCGGAGGAAAAAAGTTATATTCGTTCCCGCAGAGGCGAAACCTTCGACATCGCCGAATGTCTGACGCTGGAAGAAATCTTTAATTTGCGGCTGAGTAAGTGCAGTTTAGTTACGCTTTCCGCCTGCGAAACTGGGTTAACGGATATTAGAGATAACACTGATGAGTATATCGGATTGCCTAGCGGTTTTTTCTATGCCGGGGCCACGAGTGTAATTAGCACTTTGTGGGCTGTCAATGATGTATCTACGGCGATTTTGATGATTAAATTTTATGAAATTTTCCTGTCTGAAACTCGCCCGCCTGTGGCGATTGCTTTGCGGGAGTCTCAGTTGTGGCTAAAGGAGGCAACTGTGCAAGATTTGGTAGATTGGGTTGCAAATTGTAAATTAATTTCAGATGAAAGGAAAGAGGAAATGCAAAATTCTATTGAATTTGGTCAAAGACCAGAAAAGAAACGTTACCAATCTCCCCACTTCTGGGCGGCTTTTTGTGCGATTGGGCAATAGATTCCTCAGCGAAACAATGAATTTTTGTAGGAAACGGCATTGCCGTTTCCTTCCCATTTAACAATGCAATGTGCCGACCCTTTAACAATCCGTCACACGGCAATTAGAACAGGGCAATCAGGACATGGCATTGCCGTGTCCTTTGTGAATATGGTAAAATGACAATATTATAAATTACAAGACATAAATTCAGCCATGAAGCCAGAAAAAATCATTAATTCATTTCTAGTAGTCTTGAAAGCCAGTCCCAATTTATTTTCCGAAGCAGCCACAGAAGCATTAAAGACCCTTGAAAAAGATATTGCGGCTGCCGAAAATGAATCAAATCAAGCAATTTCTAAAATACTGAGCAATTGGTGTATCGACTATCCCGAAATTACCAAAGCATTGGAAGCCGTCGCCACCAGGGGCAAAGTTATCCCTAAACCCAGTCAACCGCAAGGAGACGAAAATATTTCAGAAAATCAGTTTCCCCGCCTATTTCCACGGCTGCTAGAATCTTTAGAAAAGCGGATACAATCTGAGAAGCCTGAAAATGAATGAAATTGAAAAACTTTTAAATCCTAATGTCTACGCTTTTGCCTTTCACCTAATCGGCGATGCTAGTGGCAGAGATAATCCCCTCTGGAATTGGGGCGATGATTTTTTGGAAAGCTTTACATCCCAAAAACTCAAACCCCTTCTCAAATTTTCCGAAGAACAATCTAATTTATCGGTTGATTTGTTGCCTGACATCAGCTTGGATTTTAATACTAAAGTCAGCTACAATCAAACTCAATTAGATGTCAGCGGCTTTGCTGTACCCATCAAAATAGGAGACAGCTATGCCCTGTGGTTGAATGTCGGTTTCCCTGATAGTTTTGTAGAGGAAGTTTCCCCGCAATGGCTGAGTACATTTAACCCCGAAAATTTATTAGGAATCGTTACCGGGGAAGAGTTTTTAGGTGAAACAATTCTAATTACTGCTAAATTACCCCCGCAACCACAACCACCAAGTCTCGAAACCCTCCAATCTCTAGCTAACAAATGCTGTAACGCTTTACTTCCCGAAAAATATCGCCCTCCTTTTAACCGCGCCGGCCAGTTATTTGGGAGTCCGATTTTTGAGTACGGTTTAATCAAGCAAACTGCTAATTATCGGCACTTGCTTGTCTGGTTTCCCAACAGCGAAGCATCCGAAGATAAGCTTGGTACTTACCAGCGGGAAATAGTAGACTTGTTTTACTACCGCACTAAAATTATTAAAGCCTTTCACAACAGCAGGCAAATTCACCGCATACTGTTTGATTTTTACCGACAAGTGGAGGATAATGTTAATTGGTTGCAGCAGCGAATAGATGAACTAGACAGCGCCTTGACTACCGACAATTTACAGGAATTTAAGGACGAGTTGAAAAAGCTACTGAAAACAGCACTGACTTACACTCAAGGGCTGACAAAATTAGAAGATTACGGCAATACAATTGCGATAAATCTTAACAATTACGCTGAGAAATTAGATCAAATCTATGCTAAAGTAGAAACCGATAAGGAAGAACTATCAATATTAAATCACTTCAGTAGAAAAACCGCGCCATATATGCGATCGCAAATAGCAGGCGACTTAGGATATTTCCGACACGGAACAGGCTTAATCGAACAGGCGATCGCCTCAATCCGAGGGATAGTAGAAATAGAACAAGCGAGGAGCGATCGCGCCAATCAAATAGAACTCCGCAAAAGCGAATTAGCAGAGAAAAACCGAGACGATCGCCTAGAAAGAACAATACAGGCGATCGGCGTCGGTTTAGCAGCCGGAGGAATTGCAGCCTCCAGCGGCACAGACAAACTCTTCGAGACGCTGCGACAAAACCACGTCCCCGCACCCTTAATCCTGTGGCATCCGTTTGTATTTTCCTTTGTTTTGAGTTGTGCGATCGCCCTTGGATCTGCTGCGATCGTCTGGTGGCGCACTCGACCAAAGAATTAGCCATTAACCATTAGTCCGCATAGGCAGACTTGGTTGGTGTTCCCGTAAACTCCACGATTTCAATCGCCCATTGCCAAAATAATCGCCCATTCCTACAAAAAAAACCCGACACTGACAACTTATTTAAAATTGTCAGTGTCGGGTACAAATTAAACAAATTACAGCAAAAGTTTAGGATTTTTTGCCGAAAACTTGTTCTTTCAATGCTTGAATTTCTTGAGCTAATTGTTGCCGATTGGACGATCGCAGCAAATAGCGGTAGATAAACCACCCGGTGTATCCGATACCAATTAGCTCGAATGTGGGTGCTAGCAGGGGGATGTCGTTGAGTTCGTCTATTACGCCCAAAAGCACTTTCAAAGAGACAATCGAGGCTACAATTACACCGATAACAGTCAGGGGACTTTTGTACTGCTCGTAAAAGCTGCCAATGTAAGCTGGAAACTCAGACAAAATTGAGATAATTTGTTCTTTGATCTGCTGGGTCTGACTTGGCGGTTCTTCGGTAATTATGACTTTTGTTGTACCGCTTGAACTGTCTGCTTCATTTCCGGCAGGAATTTCGGTGATGATAACGGTTGTTTCTGGTTCGTTTGATGAAGTCATTTCTCCACTCGCAATAGTTTTTTGCTGGTTGGCGGCAGGTATTTCAACTGCTGCTGCGACTGTTTCAAGAGCCGGTATTTCGACTGCTGCAACCTCCCCGTCGGTTGGTTCAAGAGCCGACACTTCGCCTGTTTCTGTAGTCGGTATTTCGACTGCTGTAACTTCCACTGCTTGTTCGACAGTCGGCGTTTCGACTGTTTCGATCGCAAGTTTTTCCACTTCTGAAACCTCTGCTGCTGATGGTTCAACAACCGGGGTTTCGACTGTTTCAAGAGTCGGTGTTTCGACTTTTGAAACCTCCACTGCTGACTGTTCTGTCGCAGAACTTTCGGCGACTGTTTCTGCGTGTGGTTGTTTTGGGGTAGGAGTTTCGTCCGCGACACCAACAGCAGGCCCATTCAAGTTGCTAATGGCATCAAGCAAACGGGTTTTAGCCGTTCCTCGCTGGTGAAGGATTACCCAAGATTCTATCAGGTCGGGGCCGTGCATTGCACCTGTCAGAGCGGCTCTGAGCGATCGCATAATTAGCCCTTTGTTAAGATTTTTCTCTTTACTGAGCTTTTTAGTGATTTTCTGAGCTTCCGCTGATGTCAGGGACGAATGACTTTCCATCGCTTCTACAACTGCTTGTAAAGCCTGTGCAGCCCCTGTTTGCTGCAATTGTGCGAGTGCTTCTTCTTCGTATTCCACCGTGGTGGAGAAGAAAACCTTACACATATCCACAGCATCGGTTAAGCGAACGAGACTCGGGCCGATTAAAGCAGCTATTTGTTCGAGCCAGGGGCGGTCTGCCTCCAAGTCAAACTCATAACCGCCTTTCTGCCACCAATAAGGTATCAGCAAATCTGTCAATTGCGGCACTGGCATTTTGTGCAGGTATTGACTGTTCAGCCAATTGAGTTTATCCCAATCAAATTTTGCACCGGCTTTGTTGACTCGATAGAATGTAAATAATTCTGCTGCTTCCGACAGTGTAAATATTTCCTGCGTTGAATCCGGCGGAGTCCAACCGAGCAAAGTCATGTAATTAACTAAAGCTTCGGGGACGTAGCCCATATCTTTGAAGTCAGAAATCGAGGTTACGCCGTCGCGTTTAGAAAGCTTTTGCCCTTGGGAGTTTAAAATCAGTGGCGTGTGGGCAAATTCTGGAATTGTCGCGCCCAAAGCTTCGTAGAGCAATATTTGTTTCGGAGTATTGCCGATGTGATCTTCGCCGCGGATGACGTGGGTGATGCCCATGTCGATGTCATCGACAACTACGGCGAGGTTGTAGAGGGGTTGGCCGATGACGCCGCCGCTGGATGCACGGGCAATTACCATATCGCCGCCGAGGTCGCTACCTTTCCAGGTTACGGTGTCGCGTACCATGTCGTTCCAAGCGATGGTGCGATCGTCGTCGATGATAAACCGAATCACAGCTTGTCGCCCTTCGCCTTCAAAAGCTGCGCGCTGTTTGCTTGTCAAGTTGCGGTGCCGGTTGTCGTAGCGGGGGGCTTGTTTGTTGGCTTTTTGTGCTTCCCGCATTTCGTCGAGTTCTTCCGACGTGGTGTAGCAGCGGTAGGCGAGTCCATTGTCGAGAAGGGTTTGGACTGCTTGGCGGTATATTTCCAGACGCTGCGACTGAAAACTCGGGCCTTCGTCCCACTCCATACCCAGCCAGGTGAGGCCTTCGAGGATGTTATCGGTGTATTCGCTTTTAGAACGTTCAACGTCTGTGTCTTCTACCCGCAGGATGAATTTGCCGCCTTGGTTGCGGGCAAACAGCCAGTTGAATACGGCGGTTCTGGCGGTACCGATGTGTAGGTTTCCGGTGGGACTGGGGGCTAGACGGACTCTGACATTCATGTAGATTTTTGCTTTTAGATTGGGGGCAATTTGCTGGTTGGGGGAATAGCTGATGTTTAAGACTTTAAATTTTATTATATTTGGTTGCCGAATTAACAGTTGTGCTTGGCAGGTGCTTTGCCTCGAATTGTTTGATATTCGACGACTATCGGGCGATCGGGCGAAAGTCTCCGGCAAGGCAGGAGAGGGCATCTTGATGATAATAGCTTGCGGGTGGCCAAGACTGGATTGACCTTTGGGACTATTTTTCACAGCACAAATAACTGCTTTAGGAGTACCCAAGGCGCACCTGATAAGTATTGATGCTTGTAAAATGTTTGTGTGCGATCGACGACATTAAAATATATTTCCCTATGTCTGCTGCTAAAACCGAGTTTTCCGAATCTGTTGCGCCCTCACCCGAGTCTGCGCCTGCTTGGCAGATTGAGTTGCTGTACGACGGTGAATGTCCTCTGTGCGTGCGGGAGGTTAATTTCTTAAAAAAACAGGACGCGGGGCGAGGTTTAGTGTCGTTTGTGGATATCGCGGATGATAGCTACAACCCGGAGGCCCACGGCGGAATCGACTACGAAACGGCGATGGGGCGGATTCACGCGATATTACCCGACGGTACGGCAATTAAAAATGTGGAGGTTTTTCGCCGCACCTACGAGATTTTAGGTATGGGCTGGGTTTATGCTGTGACTAAGTTACCAGCGATCGGGGCGATCGCCAATTGGCTGTACGGAATTTGGGCCCACTGGCGGCTGAAGCTGACGGGAAGGCCGGATTTAGCAACTATTATGAGCGATCGAACTCAGCGGATCGAGTGCGAAAGTCAGGGCCGCTGCCAACCCAACTCAAAATGAGTCATATTTAATAAGTGCGATCGACCTATCAGAAGATGTCAGCAGAAACAGGCTGCAACTAACATTAAACATGGACTACTATTAAAGGTCAAAAAAAATGCAAGATGCAGGCTATACAGTCTTCATGGGCTTCGGTGGTCTCTGGATACTTATGGGAATTGCCGCTGTGATTTTCTTGTTCAAATCGGACGGTCAAAAACTTAGGTTTGGCAAATGGGGACTGCTAGTGGCGATTCCGATTCTCGTGCCCATCGTCCTGGTTTTGACATATCAGATCGCCCGACCCTTTATTTCCTCACACCTTTGAGCGCTGCTGGGAGTCGATCGTCCGTGGGAGAAAGGAATTAGTTAAATTAAGTTTAGTATTATTGCTCATTTTCGGGCGATCGTAACTGCTCGTTTGCCCATTGACGCAAAGACCGAATTATGGCATTGTCATCTTGAGTTTCTGCCATCTGCAAGAATTGATTGAGCATTGCTACAGAAAGGATGGGAAATGTCGGACTGCGATCGCAGGCAATATATTCCCGATTTTGCAATTGATAAATTTGTACAGTTTGTGTCCGATACCGCCAAACTTCAGGAATTTCTAGCTGTGTGTAAACTACAAATCGATTAGAAGAAGGACTGGTAATATCAACTTCAATTACCAAGTCTGGGGGAGGGTCGGTTGAGATTTCAAGCCTTCTCCCTAGAATGCGATCGACATTTTGGATATAAAAACATGAATCTGGTTCTGCACCTTGTTCTAAATCTTCACGGTTGAGAGTTGTAGAACCAAATCCCTTAATCTTCAAGTCCAACTCCTCAGTCAAAGCTGTAACAATCCGTTTGAGCAAACAGTTAATAGTTTCATGCAAGTCGGATGGCATGATTATTTCTAAGACTCCTTGAGAATAAGAAAACCGCGAGGCTCTCTTGTCTCCGGCTTCTGCTAACAAGCTTTGGTAAGTATGCCAACTGATATTAGATAATACCACCCGTTGCGTCGTTTTTTCTGGGGAGGAGTTAATGAGGGTAACTGTCAAACTTCCCTCCTCCTTACTTAATTCATAAAATACCAAAACCCTAAAATTTTTATTTTAGAACTTCTACTTTCGAGGGAACGGGACAGACGGGGCTCGAACCCGCAACTTCCGCCGTGACAGGGCGGTGCTCTAACCAATTGAACTACTGTCCCTCGTTTTGCCGTTTTTTCAGGCACAATTTCTATTATGCCTATAACTTCACCTTTTGTCAAGAGGTTTTTTGAACTTTTATTTGGAAGCCCAAAATTTGAGTCTCTTGCAGCGGACTGAAGTTGTTGTCGCTCACCAAAATCAGACCTCTGCTAGCATCCGCCAGGGCGGGGCCAAATGTCAACCCCTCAATGTTGTCTAGGGGAATTTTCAGGGTTTCCAAATCCAGCAGCAGGCGTTTTTGAGCGGGAGAAACCTCGCTGAGACGGCTTTTGAGGCTTTCGAGTGCTTCAATACGATCGCCCTTTTCCAGAGAAATCTCAAAAATTCTGATAGTTGTGCCGGTTTCCAGGGAGAAAGCACGCTCTAAACTCAGCAAGCGGTTATCGTCGATCGCCAACAAATCCACTAAACCGTTGCTAGTTAATTTTCCCACAGGATTCGCACCAGCCGGTAGCGGTTCGGTGATGTAGAGAAACGATGCTTCGGGATTGCCGCTCACCGCATCGTAGCGCAAAATCCGGCACGGACTCCCGGTTTCCAGGGAAACTGCGGCGCCATCTTGAACCAAGGCGTTTTCGGTAGCGGTGAATAGATACTTGCGATCGGGCGTTAAAGTTAAACTTTCAAAAGCGAGATTGTTGCGGATTCCTTTAGTGCCTTTGTCATCCGGCAAAAACAGTTCAGGAATTGCCAGCGTTTTCAGGAGTTTACCATCGAGGGAGAACTCTTTGATAAAAGGATTTATTTGGCGATCGACATCTCCCTCAGAAGAAACAAACACGCTATTGCCAGTAAAAGCTATCCCTTCCGGATCTAAACTTAATTCAGGAAAACCTTTGCCGTTTTCATCTAATAAAGTAGTGACACCAGCAAAAGTAATTTGCTCTTTTTCCAGTTTACCAGATTGCAAGTTGATTTTGAGAGAATAGAAGCGCGCCGGAGCCTTGCTGCTACGGTCATCAGAAATGGCATAATAAACTTGTTTTTCGGCATCATAAGTAATGCCCGAAAGTCCGCCAATTTCCGTCCCCTGAAACGGAGAACCTGTAGGAAATATTGCTCTGCCGATAAAATCTATTTTCGTAACAGCGAAAGATTGCGCTGATTGGTTTACCCAAATAGCAACAGTTGCTGCCATCAAAAAACAGACAATAAATATAGTTGCTTTTGCTAGCCTTCGCATTTTACCACTAAATACATTATTACCTACCTTCCTCTTCCCTTTCTTCTTTCGCGCCCTTCGCGTCTTCGCGGTTCATTAAATCTGAAAATCACGGCTCATGATTTAGCAAAAAATTGGTCAACCAATCTTTAACCACATAAGTAGCACGACAGTCGTCCTCATTGTAGCGGACGATCGCCTCCAAGAGCGATCGATCGCCAGTTTTGAGCCAATCGTCGTACCAGCAGACGCACTGAGCACCATTAGCCTTAGCATCTCGCCAATCAAAACCCAGCCAGCGGGCAATTGGTTTGAGTGCGTAACTTTCCACGGGCATAATCGCCTTTTGCGTCACTTGTTTGTGAATATCTACAAACCGTTTCAGCACGGGTTTCCACAAATAAGCTGGAGTATTGTAAAGTTTAGCCAGTCGCTTAAAAGTCTTGACTTCGTAGTCGCAAAAATGGAAAATCGGAGCAATAGGATAAGCCCACATTAATTCTAAAAATTGCTCCCATATTGCACCTTCCTCTGCTGCTGATTCTGCTAAAAAACCGTGAAATTTTTTCGTATTGTTGTACCTGTCAACAACTAAGACTCCGTGGAGGTAATCTAAGTTTAACTCGGGTTCCGCTTCAATATCAAAGTAGAGTTCGATTGGGGCGATCGGCAAAAAGACAGATTGGGAATAGGGAATTGGTTTCTTGCGGAGAATTGGCGCAGGTATAGAAGATGTCGCAGGTTTATTTTTTGTAGTGTTTCCCAGAACAAGATTAACTGTTGCTAAACTCTTCTCGGCAACTTCTGCCTCTTCCCTTATTCTTTCTTTCCTCACACCTACATCCGTTAAATTTGTTAAATCCCGTACAAAATCCGTTGCCGAACTTCTATCCGTTACATCCGTTACAAAATCCGTTGCCGAACTTCTATCCGTTACATCCGTTACAAAATCCGTTGCCGAACTTCCTTCTTGCCGCAACAGCGGTTGATTTAGCAAGTGCGATTCAGCTTGCTGCACCACATCAAAAGCAACTCTATCGGGGAATTCTGGATACTCAGCTAGCAGTTCGGAACTAGCATTAGCGAGAGCTTTTACATCAGTAATTCCGAGAGTTTTTAGTCTAGCATAACGGCTGGCAGTAACTCCCGGCAATAACGAAAGATGTTTAATAGATTCGGCTTCGGCGTGACAGATAGTATACCAACCGCAAAGATTGCACTTTTGCCGGGAAATGAACACCTCTGGTTTATCCCGATTTTCTATCATCCGAATGCAATCATCTAAAATCTCGAACATCTGAGGAGTTCGCTGGTCGAGATTCACCGAGTACAGCCCTTTTTTTCGCAGCATCAGCCACGCAGTCTCGGGCTTTGTTTCCTGCACGGAAGCTAAAACTTGGGCGTGAAAAGCTGCGATAATTTGATACTCTAGTTTTGGTCGCTTGCTAAGCCAAATATCCGCAGTAATATAACTCCAATCGCCAAATTTTGATTGTCCCGGCTGTTTGATTAATAAATGGGGGCGGCCGATAAGGGTAATGTTTGAAGAGGGAAGATTGGAGGATGAAAGATGAACGGGGGTTTCGGGGATTTCGCCAAATTCTGGGAAATATTGACCGTCAATTCCTACCAGAGAAGTTGTGGCGCCGTTGGTTTGGCGGAATTCGCCCTGGATCAGAACTCCTCGGTAAATGCGATCGACCCCTTGCTGCATTAAACTCAATGTAGCGGCCGCGCCGGCTTCCCAATCCCCTCTAGGATAATATGGTTGTTGGTAAGTCTCGTTTTCCAAAGCTTGCTGCTGGTATGTCGCGCTGTCGCGCATCAGTTTCAGCAGAAAGTCGCTGGGGGGGTCTTGTTGTTTCCAGTCTCCGCAGGTGTCTAAAAATGCTCGGAGATGGCATCGCTGATAAGAAAGTAGTAGTTTGTCAGTTATTAACATTTAGTATTCGCAAGGCATAGAGTATCAGGCAAAAGGTATAAAATTCACAGCATTAGTTATTCAATATTAACGCTATCAATAATTCCCCAAAAAAAATGACAAAGGACAATCACCGGCAACAATTCCCTGCTTTGACCAATAAAGCTTATTTTAACTACGGCGGACAAGGGCCGCTGCCTGAGCCTGCTTTAGAGGCGATTTATGAGGCTTACAAACGGGTGCAACTTGGCGGGCCGTTTTCGGCGGAAGTGGGGGCTTGGGTGGTTCAGGAGGCGATGCTGACGCGACGTGCGATCGCATCTGAGTTGACGGTACCTCCTGAAACCATCGCCCTAACTGAAGATGTCACCGTCGGCTGCAATATTGCGCTGTGGGGCATTGACTGGAAAGCAGGCGACCATTTGCTGCTTTCTGACTGCGAGCACCACGGCATTGTAGCTAGTGTAATGGAACTTCAGCGCCGTTTCAACATTGAGGTTTCGATTTGTCCGTTGGCGGCTACTTTGAATGAGGGCGATCCGGTGGCGGTGATTGCTGATAGTTTGCGGCCAAATACTCGCTTGTTCGTTATCAGTCACATTTTGTGGAATACTGGCCAAGTTTTGCCTCTGGCTGAGATTGTGAAAGTGTGTCATGAACCCCCCCTAACCCCCCCTTGCCAAGGGGGGGGACAAGAGGAGTTTTCCCTGGTTCAAGGGGATGGGCAAGAGGATTTGTCCCTGATTCAAGGGGGGAGACAAGAGGATTTGTCTGCCAAGAAGCACAAAGTTAGAGTATTAGTTGATGCTGCTCAATCTGTGGGGGTTTTGCCTTTAAATTTGATTGAATCTGGGGTTGATTTTTATGCTTTTACGGGTCATAAATGGTGGTGCGGCCCGGAAGGTTTGGGGGGGCTTTATGTGAGTGCGGAAGCTTTGGCAGATTTGCATCCGGTGTTTATCGGTTGGCGGGGAATTGTGACGGATGCTAATGCTAAAGTCCTTGGGTGGAAGTCTGGATCGCAGCGCTATGAAATTGCGACTTCGGCTTATCCTTTGTATGCGGGTTTGCGGAGTGCGATCGCCCTGCAACATGAATGGGGTACGATCGAGGAAAGGTATGCAGAAATTTGCCGTTTGAGTAAGTATCTCTGGGAGCGTTTGTCGGAACTTCCCGATGTGGAATGTTTGCGAAAATCTGCGCCGGAAGCTGGTTTGGTTTCGTTTCGATTAACTAATGGGATGCCGCACAAAAAGCTTGTCGATTTGTTGGAGAAACAGGGGATTATGGTGCGGACAATTCTTAATCCTGATTGCGTGCGGGCTTGCGTTCACTATTTTACCACTGAGGCAGAGATTGATAAGTTGGTTGGGGCGATCGCAAATCAATTAGTATAGCCGGGGCGGGTTTATTTATAGTCCTGGACGCACGGGTAGTCAGAAACCGGGTTTTTGCCCAGAAGACGCGTTACAGCCGCAGAAACGACCAAAAACCCGGTTTCGAGGAGTCGGAGTGCGTAAATCCTGTCCTATTATTTTAAGCTAGGATTTAATAGCCGTTGTTTTTTCGTTGGGTTTACGTTAGCATATAGTAAAGAGGTTAAACTATGCAAATTACAAATAAAAAATTTAGGTTGCGAAGCGGTGCAAATTGGACATCGTTTGAGAAGTTTCGTTTGCAGGGCGCAGAAGCACTCAGTTCGATCGCGAATGGTGTCATTGCTACCCTCCAGACAAAAACAGGACAGTACCGCATTATTGAGGAAAATGACTTTCAAGCAATGTATGGACTAGCCCGTGATGTCGATCGCATGAGAGGAGGATTGCGTATCGTCATCTTGGCTGTGCGTGCGGCACAAAAACACCCCGATCCAGAGAATCTTAATCTACTTGCTGAAGCAGTTGCTATGCTAGGAGATTTGCCTGAGCTTCCTACCCGCAATAGCTTCGATCGATTAGTTCCAGAGAATTTCGACTTGGATGAGGATGATGAAGTGATGCTCGATCAAAAATGAAATTGAGCGTCCTTTGCAATCTGAGAATGCGATCGATTTTGATGGAAGATTTGAGAGGGTGTGAGGGAAAGTGAGCGATTTTTCAGATGAGGAGATTTATCGAGAGATTGGTGCGATCGTCAGCCAGTACGATATCCTTAAATGTGACGAGTGTGCCAAAGCCGTGTTAAAATGGCTGGCAGAAAATGGAATTGCCGGTAAGTTACTTAAGCTCAAAACTAAGTATAGAGAAGAATTTATCTTAAGTACACGCTTAGAAAGGTGGGGTGGTACAAATGAGTCTATTACAACGAATGGAACTCACTACGGAGTTGAAGTACGTGGGCGAGTTTTTGATAATTTGTCAACTGAGGGACTGTCTAGAGAAGATTGGGTGAATGATTTTTCCTGTCGTAGAGGAGAGTTTATAGTTGAAGAATTAGACAGTTTCTAAAAGTGTTTGTGGTTGAAAAAAGGAGAGTATTTAGATGAGCGGACTTTTTGAGATATTGAGTAAAATCCATAAAAAACCAGGAATGTATATCGGACGGGCTTCTGCAACCGATCTTTTTATGTTTATAGTCGGTTATAGAACGGCTAGAGAAGAGTTGGGATTTGAACCAACAGCAAAGGAAATGGAATTTTATGGAGACTTTCAACCCTGGTTGCAAAAGCGATATGAAGTATCAACATCAGGTTCATGGGCAAGAATAATCGAGTTTTATACTAACAATGAAGAACGAGCATTTTATCGTTTTTATGAGTTGCTTGATGAGTTTTTGCAGCGAGATAGCCATTCAGAAGTAGGGCAAGTTAAGGAAAAAGTCGGTAATGTAAAAGCTGGATAGTCAATTGTCAAATTATGGACTCTCGCGCACAATCAAAGAAACCGGGTTTTTTTCCAAATCTTCGCACCGTCACCAGGATTTGATTTTGTCACCAAACTTTGTTCCCCACAGCAACTCCACTGTCAATCTCATTATGAAGATTCTCTGGCGCGCCTCAATCAGCTCCTCAAGCGAATACCGCCCACGAGTTATCGGCTCGATCGTCAGCCTACCATCTATCAACACAAGTTGCACTTGGGAATCCTCAGCTAAGTTAATCTCTTTAGCTAAATGCTGTAGAATCCTAACAGCAAGACTATTTCCCCACTTTGCGATCGTCACAACCATAGCCTGAGCCTCTAGCTAGTAATATCACTCTGAGGAATTCACCCTTTTTTTAAGAATGTATATACAAAGTATCTACATTGTAGCGATTAAGAAGAGGGTTGACAAGGCGTTGGTTTTTCGTAGGCTATTGCTCCGAAGCCCCGACTTTAGTGGTTGGGCTGAAAATATCGATTTTTAACATACTGTTTCATAACTGGATTGAGACTAAAAAATGTTGTTTTACCCTGCTCTTCCGCATCCAGAAATAACCGCATCCCCAATGATTGCATGGCATTTAATAAGTCTGATGTCGATAACTGTACTGTGTTGAAAATTTGCGGCAGAGAAACGGGTTCATTTTCCTTAGCAAGCTGAATCATTATTGCCAATTCCTGCTGCGTTAGACGCTGGAATTGTTGATCTAATTGTGCTTGCAGAGATTCGCTTAAAATCACAGCGTCGCATTGCAAAAACTCGGAGACACTACCACCAAACAAGTCTTGTACAATCGTGGTGGTTAACTCTAACCAGAGAGGATTTCCTTGATAAATATTAATCAAAGTTTCCCAAGCATTCTCATCAGATAAGTTCTGCTGTTTCAGAATTTCTTTGGTTGCGATGCCTAAGCTACCCAAAACTAAGGAATGCACGTAGTTATTTACTCTTTCTAATTTAGCAATTTCTCTCGTTTTTTCCCAACTAATCAAGATTGAGCAACTGTTGTGGCAAACTTCGGCGATTAGTTTAAAAAATTGCTGATAATCTTCATATCCAGTTTTATATTGTCCCGCCAGTTGTCCGCTGCTAAAAAGCATTTGTACATCATCGAGGATAATCAGGCAGCGATGCTTCCGCAGGTTGTCGAGGATTTGGGATATTTGGGTTTCGATGTTTTGGGGGATATCTGTTTTGTCAGAGAAGATTTGCAGGAGATTGGTGAGAGTGGCATTGAGGGTGGGGGAAAAGCGAAGACTACGATAAATTACGTAATCAAAGTTGGTTTTGATTTGTTCTATGAGTCGGAGTGCAAGAGTTGTTTTGCCTATGCCGTTGATTCCCAGAAGTGCAATGAGGCGAGATTTATCCTGTAATATCCAGGTTTCGAGGGTGGAGAGTTGGGGAGTGCGATCGTAGAAGTTGAAGATTTCTGGTGCGTCGCCTAAGTCCATGTGCGGTTGGGTTTGGGTTTGTTGGGGTTTTTGCGCGACTTTTGAAGATTGAGATGTTTGTGGACAAATATTGATGTCACCAATTCGTAAAACATTTTTTCCGAAAGGAGATGAAATGTTTGCTAGTAAAGACCTTTCTAGTGTTACTCGAACATTTGTTTTACTAACGTTTTGTCCTAATACCTCTGAAAATATTTTCCACATCTCTGAAGCAACACCCCTAATGTATCCTTCGCTACAATTCCGGTCTTGTGCTATTTTTGCATATCTCTGACCTTGGAAGGTTTCCCTTAAGATAGCCTGTTGCAGGTCATCTAAGTGGTTTCCAGTCTTGGAAAACACTAACTCGTCGGCAAATCTTAAAATTTCCTTAAGCTCCATAATTCTCGGCTCTGTTGGTTTTTAGCTATTTTATCTAATTTTTTATGACATTATCTTACATTTTATCTGACAGAATACAACTTTTTATCATGCTGCGAACTAAATTCCTCTCCGCTCAGCATGATTGTATGATGTCTTAGTATAAAAACTTAATAATTCACACATCCTAGTTAAATTCTACAAAACAATGCGTACAAAGTTTTTATTGGTTTCAACTTGTCTTGTTTTAGGTTTTTTAGTAACTGCGCCTGTATCTATTGCTAGAGATCCTTGGGGCTTATCAGGCGATCAAAAAAGAGGACGTTGCCAATTTAATGAAGGTCAGGATGAATGTGGTTTTGGACAATATCCTGTAAGAGATAGAGGAAATGCTAGACAAATAGGAGGATTTTATATAGACCCTTTAAGCCCTTTCCAAGCAGGTGATTCAATAGCATTTTTTTACAATGTACAATATTGCGGTAGCAATGATTGGTCAGGTGTTGATTTTCATATACTTTCTAATCCAGGAAAAAATTGGATAAAGTTTCAAGGAAATGTATGTCAATTTAGGTACGGTATTGGGAAACGTCAAGGAGGAGCTTCCACTCTTGAATTTGAAATGAACTATTATTTGGATTACTAGCAATATATTTTTCATTTTAAAAGCGATCGCCCTTTCTCTAAAAAAACAAAGGCCGATCGCCATTTTCGCCCAAATTTCGACCTACGCACCCCAACAAAAGAAACCGGGTTTTTCACTAAACCTGCCATTTCCATGCAGTATCTTCGCAAAAAACCCGGTTTCTGAGCTCTCAGGCCCAAGTCCTATTAGTGACTATGCCCGTGTTCCCCATGAGAATGCCCGTGCCCGTGAGAATGCCCGTGCCCGTGAGAATGCCCGTGCCCGCCATGAGAATGCCCGTGCCCTTCATGAGAATGACTGTGCTCGCGGTGCGCCGCAGCCAAACTCGGATTAACAGCAACCGCAGTCTCACTCAACAACGCTTCAATCTGCGGATTTGCCCACTCGGCGGCCATTTTCAGAAACTCTGGATGGTCGTTAACGCAAGGCAATTTGCGGTAAGTAACTCCTTTACGCTGTTTCTGCAAAGACTCAATAATGTGGTCTACATCTAACAATGTTTCGTGATTTTCGGTCGCAAATCCGATCGGCATAAAGACGATCGCAGTTGCACCCAAATCGATCAAATTCTTCGCAGCCAACGTCGCATCCGGCTGCGTCCATTCAATCAGGGGTGTGTCGTGATTCAGCCAACCCACCGAAATCAAAGGATAGCGATACATCAAACGTTCCCGCACGCGATCGTACAAAGCTTGACTTTCCACAATTCCCGAAGTAAAGCCCTTCGCTTTGTGCGGACAACCGTGATTCATCAGCACAATCCCAATCTGAGAAGGCAAATGCGCTACAGCTAAATCGTTCTTAATTTCCTCTTCTACCAAATCCGCCATTAGCTGGATGTAAGCAGGTTCATCGTAAAAAGAAGGAATGTAGCGCTGTCCTTTTACCCAATGTTCCTTACCATCAAAGGTTTGTGCTAAAGCTTTATTCACCTGTTCGACTGCAATGCCGCTGGTGAAAACAGAATCAACTACCAACAGCGGATAAATCAGAATTTTGTCAAATCCTTCTGCTTTAATTTGAGGGATTACTTGTTCCGGCAAAAACGGCGCGCAAAAGTTAAAAGCTTTGAACACTTTTACTTTATCGCCCCATTTCTCCTGTAAATTCTTTTCAATCCCGGCGCGCTGCTGTTCAAAAATTGCATTGTGCGGCGAAACGAATTGACCGTGTTGGTGACTCCACTCGTGCAAGTCAAAGATTGCTAAAATCTTCGCCAGCGGCGGATAAATCCAAAGCGGTACTGGCGCAAACTTTGCCGTAAGCAAATTTAAAGCTTGTTCGTTGTAGTTGGCAAAATCGTCGTAGCTTTCGACTTCGCCGTAACCCATCAGCAATACAGCAACCCGATCGTTACTTGCGGGTGCTGCAGATGTTTTGAAATCGATTTTTTCTGGAGAAGCAACCACTTTGTATTCCTCAATTTCAATGATTTTCAGAGTCGCAGGAAGGATGAATCAGAATTGCGAACAGAAACCCGGTTTCTAGACTCCCCGGAGATCCCCCTAAATCCCCCTTAAGAAGGGGGACTTTGAGACTCTTTCTCCCCCCTTCTTAAGGGGGGCTGGGGGGGATCGGAATCTGATAGGAAAGGCAAGAGAATACGCCGCAGGGTCTGGGACAAAGGGCGTTAAGTTTTATGTTTTCTTAAGACTTTCTCACCTTGCCTCCGGTTTCGGTGTCTCGGAGCGTTCCCAGCGTTTATTTTGGGGGGATATCCTTCAAACACGACTCTGTTATTAGTTTAACATCCTATCCCCCTGCATAGCATATAATTAATTATGGTGTACAATAAAGTAAAGTTATGTTAAGCTCATAATTAATTTTCTTGAAGCACGATGAGACTGGTAATTTGCCCCGGAGTCCATGACCCAAAACTAACCGATCGCTTCCTAGAGGGACTTTCGGAAGTTTGGGGAGACGCAGAACCCCGGCAAAATACCCAAACATCCTACCCTGTTAAGATTTTCCCCGCTCATAAACATCCGCCTTTTTCAGCTCTTGACATATTGCACTTTTTGTGCAGCCAAGAGTTAGCAGGAGAAAGTCTAGTATTTGTCAGCTTTTCGGCAGGAGTAGCTGGGGCGATCGGGGCGGCTTGGATGTGGCAGCAAATCGGCGGCAAAGTCGGGGCATTTTTTGCCTTAGACGGTTGGGGAGTACCCCTGGTGGGCAATTTTCCCATCCACCGCATCAGCCACGATCGCTTTACGCACTGGAGTTCGGCAATTCTCGGTGGCGGTGGAGAAAGCTTTTATGCAGATCCCGCGATCGAACATTTGGATTTATGGCGAGATCCCCAAACGGCAAAAGGCTGGCACGTCAGCCACACCGCCGCCGGGATTGAGACTGTCGCACCCACAACCGCAGCAAAATTCTTAGTCCACCTATTGAAAAAATACGGAGTCCAATCAGTTGTTTAATCTAAATTTAGTATCCTCAGCGATCGCACCTATTGCAACCATCGCCCGCCTCGACAATTCTGTCACTTCAGGCACAACAAACAGCCTCAAACAGTGGTTAATCTTTAGTGCCTCAGCATTTTTAGTCTCAATTCCAGTCTTCGTGCAAGCACCGTTAGTGCGTTTATATCCAACCATCAGTTTGCTATCAACTATCCCCTGGTTCGTTCTGAGTTTAATCCTCATTTTCCGCCCCAAAACACAACTTTGGGGAGATTTATTATTAGGATTTGCCGGATGTTGGCTGGCAGGTTCTATCTATTGGGGCTGGTTTAGATGGGAACCAATTTTACATCTACCTATAGAAGCAATTGGCTTGCCTTTTGCTATTTGGTGCTTGGGCAAATCTTGGGGAAAAGTTGGCGGCTATTTTTATTTAGGTTCCCTATTGGGTACTGCTATTACCGATTTATATTTTTATTTAACAGGCTTGATGCCCTACTGGCGCCAAGTTATGCACGCGGAACCGGAATTAGCTATGCCGATTTTTCAAAGTGCGATCGGTCAAATCGAAACTCCTTGGGGCATAGGCTGTGCTTTAGTTCTAATCGCTGTGTTGCTAACCGTAGGTTTGCTGAGTTTGCGCGGCACGCAACTGCACTGGCGCGCGTTTAGCGGCGCGGTGTTAAGCACGCTTTTAGTAGACGGCTTATTTTGGCTGGCTGCTTCTGCGGCTTAAGATTTATGATTGGTTCCTATGTTGGTAATTTTCGACCGCAGATGTCGGCGGATTGACGCAGATTAACGCAGATTTTTTGATAGATGTAGTCTTGAGATTCCTGACTTCTTTAAGAAGTCGGGAATTTGGGTATTTAGTGAACAATTATGAGTTAAAATCTAAAATCTAAAATCTAAGAAACCCAAATCAATATCATGTCTTTCATTTCAATTCGCGGTGTAGAACATTATTACGAGTGGATAACGGCAGATAACAGTACCCAACCCAGCGGCAAACCAGTGATGGTATTCCTGCACGGCTGGGCGGGTTCAGCGCGCTACTGGGAAAGCACGGCACGGGCTATTGCTGATGATTTTGATTGTTTGCTCTACGATATGAGAGGTTTTGGTCGATCGCCCTTGCCAAAAGAGCCTCCTGAGTCCAGCTACGAACTCGAAACCTACGCCCGCGACTTAGCTGAATTATTAGAATCTCTGAATTTAAGCCGCGTCTTTCTCAATGCTCACTCCACAGGAGCATCAATTGCTACTTTATTTCTCAACCTTTACCCCGAAAAAGTAGAAAAAGCAATTCTAACTTGCAGCGGGATTTTTGAATACGATGAAAAAGCCTTTACAACTTTTCACAAATTCGGTGGCTATGTGGTAAAATTTAGACCATCTTGGCTGGCATCCATCCCTTTTGCCGATCGGCTATTTATGGCCAGGTTTTTGCGCCGTTCCCTGCCCACAGAGGTAAGTCTGGCGTTTCTCAAGGATTTTTTAATGGCAGACGAGGAAGCTGCTATAGGTACAATGGTGACGGCCGTCAGCAAAAGAGCAGCCGAGGAAATGCCCCAAGAATTTGCGCGGCTGAGTGTTCCCACACTGCTTGTGGCCGGAGAATTTGACCAAATTATCCCCGCCGTCATGGGAGAGCAAGCAGCCTCCCTCAGCAAAAAAGTAGAATTTGTTATAATTCCGAATACGGCTCACTTTCCGATGCTGGAGGATGCCGCAACATACTTGCAGCGAATTCGAGAATTTTTGCCAGCAGCGGCTTAGCTGAGTTATTGTTCATCTAATGTACGATCGGACAAGCAAGCTTTGAGAACGGCTTTTGCTCCGATCTTAATTTTTAATTTCTAATTTCTTAAAGCGAAAGGTGGTACAATGAACGACCTCGACCAATACTATAAAGTGCTGGGACTGTTGCCGGGAGCTTCCAGAGAAGAAATTAGCCAAGCCTACAAGGATTTAGCGTTCATTTGGCACCCCGATCGCATCCCCAAAGACAATCCCAGACTACTACAGAAAGCTGAAGAGAAGATTAAGGAAATTAATCAAGCTCGCGAACAATTGCGATCGATTCAACCAAGAGGTCAGAATCAGAACGTTCAGCACAAACATACTCAGCACAAACACACCCAGCAACAAAACACCCAGCACAAACACACCCAGCACCAAAACACCCAGCAACAAAACGCTCAGTACAGAAACACTCAGCAACAAAACACCCAGCAACAAAACGCTCAGTACAGAAATACTCAGCAACAAAATACTCAGCAACAAAACGCTCAGTACAGAAACACTCAGCAACAAACTACCCAGCAACAAAACGCTCAGCAACAAAATACCCAGCAACAAAATACTCAGTACAGAAACACTCAGCAACAAAACACTCAGTACCAAAACGCTCAGCAACCCAATACTCAGTACCAAAACACTCAGTACCAAAACGCTCAGCAACCCAATACTCAGTACCAAAACACTCAGCAACCCAATACTCAGTACCAAAACACTCAGTACCCAAACAATCCGTACAGAAATACTCAGTATCCAAACACCCAGCACCAAAACACCCAGCCACCACCGGCCAACCCAAAAGAACCCCGGTACTCTTCTGAACCCTCTTCAGGAAAATATCCTGGAAATTATGCGGGAAACTATGGGGGAAACCCTGCTGGGCCCTATTCAGAGGCGTCCCGCTACCAATCGCAGCCACCGCCATCTCAGTCTTACCGCCAAGCTGGGCCGCAAGCTCCCGATTTGAGCGGTTCCAACTTCAAAGGAGCTTCCTTAAAAGAAAAGGATTTTTCAGGAAGAAACTTGAGCAATGCAAACCTGAGTGAAGCCGACTTAAGTGATGCTTTTCTACACAACGTCAATCTCACAGGCGCGAATTTGCACCAAGCAAACTTGTTCCGGGCTAATTTGTTAGGAGCTTGTTTGATCAATGCCAACTTGAGAGAAAGCAACTTAATCGGAGCGGATTTGAGCGGCGCTGACTTGAGCGGTGCTGACTTAACAGGAGCGAAAATCGGTTACGGCGATCGAGTTATGGTCAAACTTACCCGGACTACATTAACAGGTACAATCTTACCCGATGGTACTGTTCATAGCTAAATTATTGAGTTTTTAGTCAGTGGTTGTAGACGCGGGTTTTACCCGCAATATTTGCTGCAACTCCAAATACAAAAAAATCCGCCCTTTGCGAATTTGGGATAAAAACTTATATTCTGTCCGCTAGAACAACCGCAATAAAATTGGTTCGTAGTGAGGACATTCGTCGTCAGAATTCTATGAGGACTTGCATTCCTCGCTGCGTACCCATAATGCTTAAATTACTTGACATGATATTACGCGATCGCGATCGCACAAACCCAGTTTTTTTACCCGGTTCTTGAACTGCAACGAGGTCTTTTCCTTCATCAAACCCCCTTTCTGTCTCCAACACGGCTAATCGAGATTCATATTACAGCAACCGCCAAAATGGTTCCTGTTCTGTTTTTCCTTCTTCCCTCTTCCCTCTTCCCTCTTCCCTCTTCCTTCTTCCCTCTTCCCTCTTCCCTCCCTTATTAATTACTTCCGCCACGGCGATTGCGTAACTTTCGTCCAGCAGCCAGCATAGCGCCTCCCGCCATCAAACCCCCCACAGTCATCGGTTCGGGAACCGGCTCAGGTTGAACCGTCCCCACAGAACCGCCTTTAATAAATACAGCAGAATCTAAATAGCCATCGCCCACATCTTTAATGCGGATGCTGAGAACATTCGTCTGATTTTGCTTGAGCAAACCCTCAAAACCTAAAACTTTAGTAAAACCGTCGAGCTTAACGATATTAGCAGCAATACCTGTCCAACTTGGGTTGTCAATATAGTCTGGGTGATATGTAGAGCGATTATATGGATCTGGAACAAGATTATTAATCGTAACTGTTTTTCCGTCGCTCAATTTTGCCAAATTAATGCCGTTCAGCAGCAGTTCAAAATCGTCATTATATTCTTCATAAGCGCCGAACTCAGGAAACTCCTCAGAAGCAAATACATATTCAAAGAACAACTTTTGAACCGTGCTATCAGCAAAAAAGCTGAGGTTTAGCTGAGTCACATCCCCCTGTTCACCTTCAGGCCCAAAGTCCGTGCTTAAATCGCTGTTTTTGATCGTGAAGTTATCTTTCCGATTCTGACCCGGTATATCGGCGACTTTACCAGTGCTCAGAACAACACCTGATGTCAAACCGAAGGGGTCATTAGTGAAAGTACCAAAAGCAGCCGAATTACCCCTAATTGAAACAGAGAAATTACTCAACCCGGCTGTATTAGCCCCCAATAAATTATTTTTTAAAGTCTCAGTGTTATTAGTTGCCCCTACCGAAAATGCCATTGCTGGCGCTGCCAACAAACTCAGAGCAGTAGTTAATGTAGCTGTTAAGGCAGCAATTTTGTGAGTAATTATCATAAATTTTTCCTGGAAGATACAAACCTGATTCTCTGCACAACTTAATTTTTACATTATATAAGTATCAATGTCTAGTGCCTTTACAATAACTTTACACATAAGTGTATATACGCTTTCTGTGGTTATTCTTTTTGGTAGTTCTTGGCAATTAGTCAGCCTATAAACCTCAGCGCCAAAATACGGATGCAAAAATACACGTACACAGACTAATAATTTCATGACTTACGCAAGGTCAGCCCAAAAAACCTGGTTTTGATACCGTTGGCGCTCTCCAAAATGACTAAGGACTAATGACTAATAGCTAATGACTAAGGACTAATGACTAATAGCTAATGACTAAGGACTCATGACTCATGACCTCCCCCAAAAAACCTATACAAGCCCCCGATTCCTGTCGTAGAGACATCAAAATTTTTGACACTAGTTCAATATCCCAGATTCATCTGTGGAGTAAATCTAAAATCGTTCGACGATCGCGCGAATCGACGGCTCGCCGAAGTCTAAAATCTAAAATCTCTAATCGACTGACTGATGACTAAAACCCCCTTGCTTCTCCTTCCCCGCGCCGATCGGCAGCCCCTTCCAACCAACCATCCGCAGTCAGGACGATCGCATTGGCATTGCCCCAGCCGTCACCTTGGACAATCTGGTGTCCCCGCCGCCACAACTCCGAAAGCGTCGCAGCCTCAAAACCTCCCCGTTCCACCATCAGGCGATCGGGCTGCCATTGGTGATGAATTCTAGGTGCAGACACAGCCTCGCCGACATTCATGTCGTAAACCAACACGTTCAGCACAATTTGCAACACCGTAGTAATAATCGTGCTGCCTCCGGGAGCCCCCGCAGCGAGGCGAAATTTGCCATTTTCTGTCACGATAACAGGCGTCATGCTCGATAAAGGAGTTTTCCCTGGGGCGATGGAATTTGCCTCTGATCCCACCAAACCAAACAAGTTCGGCACTCCCGGCGCCGCTGCAAAATCATCCATCTCGTTGTTGAGCAAAATTCCCGTACCCGCGGCCACGACTCCAGCCCCAAAACCGCCATTCACTGTAAACGTCAAAGATACCACATTGCGCTCTTTGTCAACTACCGTTAGGTGGGTAGTTTCGGGAGACTCCCACAGGAGACGGTTCAAAGTTTCAGCGTCAACAGCCTTTACCTCGCTGGAGGGTCTGGCTTTTGACATTTGGATTTGCGATCGTCTCAATTTGGCATAATTGCTGCTAGTCAGAGCTTTGACCGGTACACTCACAAAATCCGGGTCGCCCAAATACTCAGCCCGATCGGCATAAGCAATCCTCATGCTCTCCGCCAGCAAGTGCAAAGTATCTGGACTTTGCCTCCCCAACCTCTTGAGATCCGAATCTCCCAGAATATTTAAGATTTGCAACAAATGAACGCCGCCGGAAGAAGGAGGCGACATCGCGCAAATTTCGTAAGTGCGAAAGTTGCCACAAATCGGATTTCGCCAAATCGGCGTATAGTTTTTCAAATCTTCGAGAGTGATAATGCCGCCATTTTTAGCCATGTCGGCGGCGATCGCCCGCGCAATGTCCCCGGTATAAAAACTCTGCGGGTTTTCAGCAATCTGCCGCAAAGTCCGCGCCAAATCCCGCTGCACCAAAAGCTCACCCGGCTGGTATAAAATGCCACCACGAGTAAAAACCTCCCGCGCCGCCCGGTTTTTTTTGAGCACATCCTGTCGTCGCCCGGTAGCCGTGGTAAACCGCGAACTTACCGGAAAGCCATTTTCAGCCAGGGCGATCGCCGGCGCCACCACCGCAGCCCAAGGCAACTTACCATACTCGCGGTGCACCGTATAAAGTCCAGCAACAGTACCCGGAATACCCGCCGCCAAATGCCCGTCCAGACTTGCCCTTTGGCGCACCTTGCCTTGCTTGTCGAGGTACATATCCCGCGCCGCCCGTTTCGGAGCTCGTTCCCGGAAATCCAGCGCTTGCACAGTACCCGTTTGGGCCCGCCGCAGCAGCAAAAAACCCCCGCCACCGATACCCGCCGAAAAAGGCTCCACGACCGAAATCGCCAAAGCCGTAGCAGCCGCGGCATCCACTGCATTGCCGCCCTGTTGCAGCACGGCCAGCCCCGCAGCGCTCGCCAGGGGGTGAGCTGAAACTGCCATCCCCTGTTTGCTGCGCTGTTGCTGCAACTTTGGCTGTAGCTGCTGCTGGCAGCCACCCAACACCAAGACTGTGAGGTAACAACTATAAATTCGCACTTTACTCAAGAAATTTGGCAACATTTTTTACGGGTGAGGCGAGGATTTTTTATAGTATAATTCTACGATCGTCTTCGCTAAGACCTAACGCTACTGAGTTCAACCGCAGATAAATTACCTGTTAGGGCAGACGGGAAAACGATTTGACCCTGGGAGGCTCTCGCGGTACAAAAGGAAGAGAGAAATGAGGGACAGCTTATGGCCATTTAATAATTAAACACGTTTGAAAAAGCATCTTTTTTGATAAAATACCGATGTCAAAAAAGCTGATAAACATAGAAAAACGCCGTTGCTGATTTATGGTAGGAAAAACTCAAAATGCAAATCATATAAACCCGGATTCACAAAGCTTCTGAATTTTCAAATTATTTTTGTTTCAGAGCCTGATTAAGCAACAGCAAAATAATCAGTATTTTAGGTGATGGCTATGGTAATGCAACACATATAGCAATCCTTGCAGGAGTCGTAAATTTTTGACCCCACCCCAGCCCTCCCCGAACCCAAGGGGAGGGAGTAAGAAATTTACAAATGATGCGACGATTGCTATTGCAGAATTATTAGAGCCGTTTTTTGACTTTTTTTAGACGGGTAGTTAATCAATAAAAGAGGATTTATTCACTCTTGCTAGCAAATTTTATTAAATAATTGTGATGAGGTTTTTTATTCAGGAATTTGAGTTAAGACTAGCCCGCCCCGGACTCACTAAAAACCTTATTATGCTCAGCGATCAACCCGAATCAAACTGAGTCAGAAAGCCGTTTTTTGGGGATCTGTATAGTTATCAAAACAATCATTTTGCGTGAGACAGGGTTTTTCTGGCTAAGTCCTATTAAAGCAAAAAGATGCGATCGAATTTATGACAACTCCAGTCCCCGAAAAAAACCCTCAATCCCTCGCACCCGTAGCCTTTGTGTCAGAAAAATTGCCCGCCAAATAATAGTCTGCACTCCGGCTGCTAACGGCTGTCCCCTCCTTATGGTAGATACCACTGAGGTCGGTAAACCTGTTATATTGGCAGTACCTAGGCAAGTTTTCTGACTACAGGTACTTGCACGTAAATGAGTCAGAGTGTCTGCTTCGATACTATACTTCGGCGAATAACTACCAAACCACACCTTAATGCAAGTTATGAACAGCCAAAAAGTCAGTGTAATCATTCCTGCATTCAATGCTGCCGACACTCTGGCCGAGACAGTTGCCTCCGTCCTCAATGGTACCCACAATAATCTAGAAATTTTAATTGTTGATGACTGCTCTACTGACGCTACTGACAAAGTTGCTGCTAAGCTGGTCGAGCAAGATTCGAGAATTCAATACTTCAGGAATCCCCAAAATTACGGGGTTTCTAAGTCGAGAAATTTAATGATATATCGCGCCACATGTGAGTATGTAGCGTTTATCGACAGCGACGATACCTGGGAACCCAATAAGTTAGAAGTTTGTTTGAAGATGCTCGCAGACAATCCCGAAGTCAAAGCTGTGGCTCACGCTTTGCGGTATTTAGACAAGCGTGGCAATAAGTTGAGTTACATTCCCACCTATCCTACAACTAAAGCAGAAATGCAGGCGATTAAGGAGACAGGCGAAAGTCCTTGGGTTTTCCCCTCTTCTGTTGTAGTCCATCGTTCCATTCTTCTCAAAGAAGGCGGGTTTGCAGAAGATTGGCAGGTAGGAGAAGATACAGAGTTATTTACCAAACTTGCTCAAAAGTATGGCTTGCTAGCGGCGACAGAACCTTTGGGAAATTATCGGATTAGAGGGAACTCTCTCACAGATAAGCACTGGTTCAAAAAGCGCATAGCTTCTGATTGTGTCAAAGAAAACCAACTGCGGCGCTTGCGGGGAGAAAAAGAGTTATCGCTCCACGAGTACGAAGAGTTATGTTTTAAGAATTTGCCACTTTTGCAAAGGCTGAACAAATTTCGAGAAGTTTTGGCACTGCACTACATGAGAAAGCTGGGACAAAGTTGGTTAAATCGGGAGGTTTTGCCTACTATTGTTTACGGCGTGGCTACCACAGTGCTCAATCCTCAAGCTACTGTGCACAAGTGGAAATGGATGAAGACTCAGGAAAAGTTGAGTCATCAAACCGCAGAAGGTATTGGTACTTCGGCAGAATTAAACCCCCAGCGATCGTCTGAAATCGGGGGGCTGTCCTAAACGATCTTATAGTTGTATGCGGGTTTAGTCAAGAAATTAGGTGCTGCCAATAAAGCCGAATCGAAGCCGATCGCCCAGGGGCTGATTAATACGCAATATAGGGGTTTTGAGCCGTATTTGACTGTTAATATCCTGTCGGGTCAATTACCGGCAATACCAGCTACAGCGGCTTGCAGCCGTGCGATGGGACACAATATAAAAATTTGTGAAAGTCGCGATCGGATGTCAGCCTTGAGTTATTCGGCCGCCAGCTTCAACCCTATACAGGGCGAAAATAGCAGCGATCGCCAGCCGTGCTATTTGCCCCCACAACAGTTAGAATAAATAATGTATAAGTAAAAAGGAAAGTTTTTGGAATAAAAAAATGGGTAGCAAACCCCTTTTTGAGGCCGAAAATAAAAGCAAAAATTTATAAAACATTCGGCCTTCTACCTTCAGAGGACGATCGCCTTTTTATTGGGAATTAGATTGAATTTATGGACTGGCAAGAAATTTCTGGCAATTGGGTATTAATTCCTTCAAGACCGATCGCGATCGTGCATTTTCTCGGCGGCGCATTTGTGGCGACAGCACCCCAACTCACCTATCCCTGGCTGTTAGAAGCTTTGGGGAATCAAGGATATGTTGTAGTAGCAACGCCGTTTGTCAATACTTTGGATCATATTGCGATCGCCCGCGATGTCCTCAACAAATTTGAAAATGCCCTCGATCGCCTGCGGGCCACTAAATTGCTCAAATCTTCCTATCTCCCCGTTTACGGGATGGGACACAGCATGGGATGCAAACTGCACTTGCTGATCGGTTCTGTATTTGACATAGAAAGGGCAGGCAATATTCTGATTTCTTTCAACAATTATGCGGCATCCGAAGCAATCCCGATCGTCGAGCAAATTTCCCCCGTCTTTAACGTTGAGTTTACCCCCTCCCCGCAAGAGACTAATCGCCTCGTCCAAGATAGCTATCAAATCCGGCGCAATCTTTTAGTCAAATTTAACGGCGACAACATCGACCAAACCCTGCTGTTGACCAAACTGCTAAAAGCACGATTTCCCGACATGATTACAGTTCAGACTCTGGCGGGCAACCATCAAACGCCCTTGGGTCAAGATGTTAGCTGGCCTGTGGGTCAAATTTTTACGCCCTTCGACGCGATCGGGCAATGGGTCAAACAAGAAGTGTATCGAGAATTAAATGAATTAAAACGGACAATTCTGCTGTGGCTTAATCCTCTGTCAAAAGATTTCAAATCTTAAAGTTCAGATTTTAGCTTGGCGATATTAAATTTACAAATGACGCATAAACTCTATCTGTAGTGCTTAGGTTTCCCTTTAGCGCTACCGATAGTGTTAAAAATCCGTTGGCGTAAGTCCTAAAACTGCCAAGGGATGTCTTAGCTATGCACTCATAGCGGCGATGATCCGACTTTTCCGACTTTTCCGACTTGAAAGATCCGACTTTTCCGACTTTACTTTAGCCTGAGTGATGAGTCAACATAGTGATAGGTGCATCCGAGGCTAGGTAAATTACCGCCTAAATTAATCGCAAGTTGTTTGTCCCCCTAGAGTTTCAGGCTCCAGAGATGTTAAGTTGTAATTCTGCATCAATCCCTTCCTCATGCACTCAAGATATAGATTCAGCTTTTTGGAAATTATGGCAGGATAATCAAGATTATCTTTACCGTTGCTCTCGCAAGTGGATGGGCAATCCAACCGATGCTGAAGATGCCCTCAGTCGCGCGATGCTGAAAGCTTGGGAGAAACTAAGAGATTGTACGGATGATATCAAAAACTTTAAGGCTTGGTTAACCAAACTGACTTATAACCTCTGCGCCGATATCCATCAAGAGCGCAACAGGGGTGCACTAGGAGTTGACAGTTTAGACACCATTGCTATAGGAAACCAAACCGAATTAATTAGCCAAGAAGAAACACCAGTTCGCGCTGCTATGCAGCGCGAACTAAAATTATTTTTTCGTGGGGCAATAGATGAGTTGCCAGATAGATTGCGCGAGACTTTTATTCTCCATTTTGAATCAGGGCTATCTTATCCAGATATTGCAGAACAGCTTGCTATATCCTACGATAACGTCCGCAAGCGCATTTCCCAGGCGCGGGCAATTTTGCGTCAGCGGTTCAATGAAAATTTCGGGGAAGATGGGACTGACTCTGATTTGTCTAATCCTAAGTCCAGGGTTTCTCCTCAGTCTGCAAAAGGGAAAAAGTCTCAGAATTTTGTTGAAAAAAAACCTGTTACAGAGGAGATAGAAGAAAGAGAAATTGTTGCCGATGGGGAAGTTCAAGAGCCGGTTTTAGTGAATCCTAAATCGGATGGGGAGATAAAAGAAAGAGAAATTGTTGCCCGTGAGGAAAAGCAAGAAGCGGCGGTGTGTGTTTTGCATCTAAGCGCGAAGGATTATTCGCCCCTACGGATATTGGCTAATAGTCTGGGGAATGACAGCGAAAAAGCGATCGCGCCTAACGCCTACAGCCGATTGCTTTCTGAGTCTTGGGAAAGCCAAAAAGCTCTTGGTGTGCAGGCATCATTAATGCAGCCCGCACAGGGCTGTTGTACCATCAGCGACTGCAATCGGCTGTATTCCCAGTTTCTCAACAGAGAAAACCCATACTCGATCGATGTTCGATCGCGCGAAATGCGATCGCGCCAGGGTGCAGGAGGCATATCGCGCAACGGTGCGTCTTCTGCATCGCCTTTTCTACTGTACAGGAGGATATGGGCAGACAGTGGCGGCTGGCTTTCTTCCATCTGAAAAATAGGCAGGCAGAAAATCGCTTTAAATCAGTTTTTACAGCCGATTGCTTTCTGAGTCTTGGGAAACCAAAAGCTATTGGCGTGCAGGCGGCATTAATGCTGCCGCGAGCTGCAATCCCCTATATTCCCGCTTTCTCTATGACTGGCGCTGGGCGCGATATGGCGCTAGGCGGAATTTGGCATGGAAAAATTCGGCATCCCTGGTTTCGCCAATCTAGATTTTCAGGAAGAGATGGACTGCGTAGCAGGAATTGGTCAAATCCTCCCTCGAACCGCGTCATCCCTCAAAGGTTAGAGATTTTATCTATCTAAAGACTGAAAAATTCACAAATCGCCTTCGGGAAACGTCTAACTAATAGAACACAATAAAACCAACCCTGGAGTTCAAAAATGATGATACGTCGTCTTGCTTTAGTTAGCGGTCTAGCGGTTCTCAGTGCGGTGGCTTTCGCCTCCCAAGCCGGAGCCCAAGCAGTACCACAGGATGTTCAATTCGGCGGTAATATTACAGGGACTTGTACGTTTACTGGTACTACACCCGGTACTTTGGCTGCTATACCCAACAACCCCTGGGTTGAAGCCAGTACTGGCACTACTATTGGTACTACTGGTACTGCGGGTCAAACAACAGTGAACTGTACTTCTGGTGGCGCTCTATCTGTAGCTGCCCCTGTTCGGTTAGCGGCACCTCCTACCTTTGTTGACACTGCTAAGCAGGCTGTTGTTTACGATGCAACCGCCAACGCCTTCACATCATCCGCTGGTGCTCCTTTCAATAATAGTGGCTGGCTCAAACCAACTACTGCTTTAACGATTCCTGCTAATACCAACCGTGTTTTGAGAGTCGGTATGATTACTGGTCTTAATAGCGCTGGCGCCGGAGCAGTGCCTACTGGAACTTATACGTATCGCGTCACTCTCACCGCTACTCCTAACTAGAGCCGAGTGAATAAGAAGCCTACCTTCTGAATCAAGTCAGGATTCTCAAAGCTAGTTATCTTAATTTTTGGGACAGGATTGGATGCTTTGCTTCCAGCTCCAATCCTTTTCCCAGGATATTTCAAATCAGCGTGTGTTAGACATCTCCCATAATTATTGTGGAACAGGCAGGATGCCTGTTCAAAACCTGCTTGTTAGGAGAAGTCTATTAGACAAATCAAGCATGAAACTTGCTTCAAAGAACTTTATTTTATCCCCTATGAGCAGTTACACAAACAGACCAGGCTTTACTGGAAAATCGTGGTTTTCACAGTTAAAGATATCCGAAAAAACCGGGTTTATCGCCCTATCCTCCTTGAGGAGTATTTTGCTATCTAGCTTTTTATTATGGGGAACTGCTGCTAGAGCCGACATTGGTATTTCCCCACAGGTAATTGAAACTCAAGTTCAACGGGGTCAAGCCCAAGGAACAATTACGGTTCGGAATGGAGATGCCAAAGAATTTCGCGCCCGTGTTTATAGCGCCCCCTTTACCTACGATGCAGAAAAAGGGTTTCAACTTTTAGAATCCAGTCCTCAAGATTTGACTCCCTATCTGCAATTTTCGCCCAGAGAACTGCAAGTCCCTGGTTCGGATGAGCGCAGAATCCGCTTTGTTGTGCGCTTTCCTCCCAGTTTACCTGATGGTGAATATCGCGCCATGCTGTTCACAGAAAATTTAGAAGCGATAATGCAGGAAGAAACAAATACAACGACTGGTGTCACCTTCAGAACGGCAATTGTTCCCCAGGTGGGAGTTGCTGTCTATGTTCGCAAGGGCAACATTTCCCACAATCTGAGTGTAATTAGTGCTAGATATAATCCTCAATCCAATCAAGTTCAACTCTTGGTTCGCAACACCGGAAAAGCCAGTGCCATTCTTGAGGGCGAGTGGACGATTAAAAAGGGAGAGCAAGAGATTTACAAGGGCAGAGGCATAGATAGCACTGTCATTACTGAAGCGGAGCGTTATCTGACTGTTGATTATGCTAATAAATTAGAACCGGGAGAATATCAACTGTCTGGGAATTTGGGATGGGGGGTCAACCGCACTAATAAAATTCCTTTTAGTGTGAAGTTTACTGTTCCATAAACGCTCCTAGAGAGCCGAGGGAAGAAAGCGGGTTTCTTGGATAGAGAAAACCCTAATTTTATTGAGAAGCCCGAGAACCAGGGTTTCTGGTATCACTCGATGGACACTCAACTAGAGACTATTACTTACAACAATTAGCAATTGAATAGATTACCCGTGTGGGGGGTCATGCGTCAGGCATCAAAATTTTCTGCCTGACTCAATAGCACGCGGGTATAGATGTTAAAGGGTGCATCTAATTTAGCAAAAATAGCAGTTATCGCATCAATAGACCCCAATCCTGCCATGCTGAAAGTACCTCTCAAAATATTCTACTTTCTGAATTTAGTTCTCCTCATTTTAATGAGTGATGCTGGCTTCAAGGCTAGCTTAATTTTAGCAGAAATAGCCCCGACTACAACGCCAAATGAAACTCCTTCAACTCAAGAATATCCGCAACCACAAAAAGACCAAATAACATCAACTCCAACCATTGCACCCCCGGAAAATATCCAACCAGAGCCAGTCCTAACCCCATCACCTGAAACAAAGCCTGCCTCAAACAATTTAACAGATTCTACGACTTTTATTATCGGATTAAATGTCGGAAATCGCAATGTCAATCCGGGGAGTTTAGTGCGAGGAAAAGTCACGGATACGGAAGCGATCGATTTTAAAAATTGGCTAATTCCTTATGAGGCTGTCCTGGAAGCCTTAAAATTTACCTCTAAAGTTATATCTGATAATGAAGTTGAGTTGCGATCACCATTTAAAATTGTTCGGCTCAACCTCAATCAAATTCGCAACGATCCCGAATTGGGTTTAGTGCTTTCCATTAAAGAGATTAAAGATATTTTCGGAATAGAAGCGAAATTTGACAGCCGTGAATATGCTATTGTTTTTGATGTACCGGAAGTAAGAAATTCAACTACTAACCGGAGAGAGCGACAACCTGTAATATTAGAAGGTTTGCCCAAAATCTCTGCCCCAAATTTAACAGTGAGTCAGGTAGAACAGCGCGTAAATCTGAGCGGGACAGACAGCCGGAGTAGGACAGAAGGCTCTAATTTGACGAATCAGGGAACTTTATCGGCTGTTGGTACAATATTGGATAGTAGCTGGTTTGTGGGGATTAATCAACCCAACTTAACAGATAATCAAACTTGGCAATTATCAGAACTACAAATTCTTAGACAAACAGATAAGAGTGATTATTATTTCGGTTCTCAACCGACTTTTTGGCGCAGTCGAAGTGGGAATGACTTTTGGGGATTTACCACCATTCAACGTCAGGGGTTTTCTCCTTTCCCCATCTATGGGAGTGGCGGTGCAAATCCGACCCAGCGCTTACAACCAGAGGGGATCGCCGCCACCGTTATAGGTCGTGCTGAACCAGGAACTTTAGCGCGTCTGGTGAGCAATATCTATAGTAGAGACGTAATTGCCGAGCAGTTAGTTGATGCTTCAGGAACTTACCGCTTTGATAATGTTCCCGTCGGCAGACAAATTGGCACAAACTACCAAGTGTTACTGTATCCGGGTGGACTCCTGAGTGCCCAACCGCGAATTGAAGACGCTCGCTTTAGGATATTACCGGAACAATTGCCCGCAGGAACATCCGCACGGGTTATTTCTGGCGGATGGCAACGTCGATTAGATACGAATGATTTTCTGGGCGAGTTTAGGCAATTTAACGCAGGAATAGTGCAAAGGTGGGGACTGACCCAAGATTTAACTGTTGGTGTGGGTGGTGTTTATGACTCATCGTTTAATGGTTTGGGAGAGATATTTTATCAGCCTAGTGGTTCTCCTTTCAGAGCGGTTTTTTCTGGCTTAATCGGAAATAACATAGATGTTAATGTCGATGCAATCTGGGATGATTATCCAAATTTTTATGCCAGAGTGAGTAGCGATTTAAATTCGATTCGCTATAACCTTGATTGGCAAATCTCACCTCAGTTTAGATTTTTAACTAATGGCACTTCAGACCAAGGTGCAAATTTTAATATTCAATACTCGGCTGGTGGTGCTAATTCCTCAACCCTTGCCATAGTGAGTGTTAATACAGATCGTCAGTTGAGTTGGAGTCTGGCTCAAAGTTTAGATAAGTTATACTTTACCCACCGAGGAAATACTGTCAGCACTTTCTCTCAGTTATCATACCAACTTAATCGTTACCAATCTTTATTTCTAAATTACCAAACTCTCAGTTCCTCGAACAATGCTAATTTGCTAACGGCTTACTGGAGTTATAGATCGCCAACTCGCACTAGGTACGGGGAGAATCTTTGGCAAACGGAATTAGGGTATAGAATGGGTTCTCGAGGATCGGGAATTTATGCGACGACGGGAACGAGTATTTTACCGGGTATTTTGTTACAGGCACGTTATGAGGGAGTTTCCCTGACTTCGGATCAAGGTCGTTTCAGTATTCAATTGGTTTCTAGTCTGGGTTTTCAACAGGGAATTAGTCCAGGCGATCGCCGATTGGAACGCCTACGCACTGAAGGGGGTTTGTTAGTTCGACCTTTTTACGATCGCAACAGCAATGGAAAACGGGATAGAAATGAAGAAATATATACAGATAACTCGGAGTTTCTCATTGTCAACAACGAGGTCGTGAAACCTGGGGAACTCGATATTAAGAAGGATGGATTTGTCCTGCGTCTTCCCCCTGGAACTTATCGTGTAGAATTAGAACCCGCCGGGTTTCCTCCTGACTTTCAACCTTCGGTTAATGCTTTTGCCGTTGAAGCCGTTGCAGGAAGCTACACACCCATTATAATTCCGCTTCAACCCTCTTATACTGTTGGTGGAGTCGTTACGGATGCAGAAGGAAAACCGCTTGCTGGCGCACGGGTAGAATCCATTTCTACCACATCTAAGTCATCCGTTATATCTGTTACTAATAGTGCTGGGGTTTACTATCTAGAACAGTTGCGACAAGGAACTTATGAGTTAAAAGTCAACGGTAAATCTGTCCCTAATACAATTACGATTAACGCCCAATCTGAGACTTTGCAAGAATTAAACTTAAAGTTGCCTTAAACATAAGTATGCGGACATAAATAACGCAAGTTGCTACTTATATTGGGCGTTGCGAGCTTGCTAATAGCTAATTGCGAACAGCGCTCTGAGCGGTAATATAGCATTTTTTTAGCGAGCCATTAGCTATTAGCCATTAGCCATTAAGTAAGTCGGTGGGAAAATTCATAAGTATGTAACAAAACATTAAGTAGCACGCTCGAAGGTAAATTTAATGGCGTTGCACATTTATGGTATGATACAGAAAGTTAGGGGTACAGTTTTCTGTTTTAGATAGTAAACAACCAGCCTCACCGATAGGTTTAACATTTCTACTGATTGGGAGTAACATAAAGTTTTTCTATGTAAACAAGCTAGATCATGTCTCAATATGGTATTTTCTCCTTAGATTCGTGTCATATATGTTTTGGTTACTATATGGTCAGCATCCTCAATAAACTGGGGAGCAACTACATAGCCATCTGTTACATAAAAACACACTTCCACCCTTTAACAATCTGCCATAACGGTTTAAATGTTTCTGCACTTCGGGAACCAATTACCCAATCGATAATCCCAGCTATTGCTTTGTTTACAACTGTCCACAGCCCTATGCATTTTTTTTTACCGGCGTAAGTCTGTAATTCATCTATCTGGGCTATTTCGGGAATTTCATCCTAATCGGGTTCGGTTGATAAGCTGTTTCGGGCCTCTTTAACCCAATTAATAAGTAGTGTATTATGAGAAACCCCAGTCAGACGTTCTATCCGCCGAAACCCATTTGCTTCTAGGTAGATATGGAGACACTGCTTTTTTCCCTCTTGAGGATAACCGGGCGTCAGAATAAACATCTATTAAATTGCCGAGGGCAATCTGAACAAATATGGTTTTGTTTACCTACTTTTAAGCCATTTTTATTGATATTGGTGGACTGACAGTCGGGACAAATCATACGTTTTGTTAGTTGACTAGATATTTTGAGCATACCCTAAATGTGCAACGCCAAAAATTTTAGTGTTATTTTCGATCGTCGATACAGGGCGAATAATTTTTGACCATCGACAAACAGTTCCGTCCATCAGCCATTCTCTCGTAACTAATACTGTCTGCGATGTCTTTGATCAATTTTAGGCCCCGCCCGCCCGGAGAGTGAACATCGACTTTTTCCGAAATATCTTTGATTTTTTTCTCTAAATCAAACGGATCGCCCGAGTCCCAAATTTTAATCTCTAAAGATTCAGCGAATACCGCCACCTGAATGTCAACAGGCAAATCCGCTGGTTTGCCCTTGTGGGCGTGACGCACCGCATTCGTAAAGCCCTCAGCCAAAGCCAACTGACACCTGATCCACACACTTGTAGGAATTCGCGAGTCGTACAATTGTGCAAACCACGACAAAACCCAGCTTAATCCATTCAGACCTGTATTGACTTGAAGATCCGCTTTTTTTAGCATCGGCAACTTTTCGGAACCCTTTAATTCAATCACGCTCACCACACAAGTTCTTCATCGGCCGGTGGGCAAAATACAACGAGACAAAATACAACCAGATAAAATACAACGAGACAAAGTATAACGGCGGCAAAATTCAATGGTAGTTTGAGGATACTAGCTTTGGTGGGCCGTCGATCGATGTCTAATCCACTAATCGGTTAGCCACTATACCATAAATAGCACTTTCATGTCAACCAGCGCCTGTAGCAAATAAAAGTCTATAAAAATTTATATTCTGAGTATAAACTGAGTGAAGTTCGATCGCGCCAAATTTCTATCAAATTTTAACGTAAATTGAACTCAACGACCCGCCCTCAAAAGCAATTACCTCGAAAGCGATGTCAATCAACTATACTCAATCTCAGACAAGGGCGCTGACAGGATATATTTTAAATGACCCCCAGACCTTGAAAAACTTGTAGTACCTAAGTGCCCATGTTTCAAATTCTGGTTATTGACGATGATACGGCTGTTCAAGAACTGCTGAGAAGAACCCTGAAAAAACAGGGTTACGAAGTAACAGTAGCAAGCAATGGCGAAGACGGTGTAGCCCAGGCGCAAAAATTGCGTCCGGCCTTGATAATTTGCGATTGGATCATGCCGCGCTTGACCGGCATCGATGTCTGCCGTCGAGTTAAGGCAGATCCGGATCTGTCAACTACACAATTCTTTTTGTTGACTTCTTTGGGTTCGATCGCCGATCGAGTCAAAGGCCTCGACGCCGGTGCCGACGATTTTATCTCAAAGCCGATCGAACTCAACGAATTACAGGCAAGAGTACGCGCAGGATTGAGGCTGCACCAACTCAGCCGAGATTTGAAAATAGCCAAGCAAAGTCTGGAAGCAGAATTAGCCGAGGCCGCCGAGTACGTGCAATCGCTGCTGCCAGATCCGATGAAGGAACCTTTCAGCATCGAAGCAAAATTCATTCCCTCCCGGCAGTTGGGGGGAGATTGCTTCGACTACAACTGGCTAGATGCCGATTATTTGGCGATTTACTTGCTCGACGTAGCCGGTCACGGTTTGCGGGCGGCGCTGCCTTCGGTGGCCGTGCTGAATTTGCTGCGATCGCGCACGCTCCCCAACATAGACTACTACAAACCCAGCGACGTTTTGCGCGCCCTGAACACCACCTTCCAGATGAGCTACCAAAATGACAAGTATTTCACCATCTGGTACGGCGTTTACAACCGCATTTCTCGCCAGCTAGTTTATGCCAGCGCCGGCCATCCACCAGCCGTGTTGATTTCCCAGTCGCCTGCGAGCACTGCTAAAATCCAGCGATTAAAAACCCCCGGAATGCCGGTCGGGATGTTCCCCGACGCCCCCTATGTCGATAATTGCTGCGATGTCGAGGATTTGAGCACTCTCTACATCTTTAGCGACGGGGTATACGAGATTCACCAACCTGACGGCAATATCTGGGGGCTTGACCCTTTCATCGACCTGTTAGCAGCTTACAACGGTGCAAGTGCCGACCAGTTAGAGCTGGTTTTGAACTACATTCAAAAGTTGAACGCTAAAGCAGTTTTTGATGATGATTGGTCTTTACTCAAGGTAAACTTTGGCTAGCTGACTTCTTGCATTGCATCTGCGACCAAATAGCAAGAAGGCAGCAGCCCAAAGATTTAGTTAGTTGAGAGAATTTTGCTATTAAAAGCATCGCGGGTTTGAAATATCTCGAAAACTCGATCCATGCTGGTGAGTTCAAATAAGATGCGGATTTGCTCGTTGATAGAACAGACAACTAATTGACTCCCAGCGGCCCGGACTGTTTTGAGCGCCAATACTAAAGCGCCTAAACCAGAACTATCCATAAATGTCACATCAGTGAAGTCTATCAATACCACATCGGCTCCCGCTTCCACTAGGTCGCTAATCTCTTGGCGGAATTGACTTGCCTTGGTGCCGTCTAAAATGCCAGAGGGCTGAATAATTTTAACTACAGGACTCATATTTTGCGGTGGGAATATCAGAATTACTAACCAGACTACGCTAGTATAGCTGCGAGATGGACTCCGATCCAAATAATATCAATTCCGCTGGCATCGTCCGTGATTGTTGACTGTTGACTGTTGACTGTTGACTGTTGACTGTTGACTGTTGACTGTTGAAGGAGGGGTGGAAAAACTCAATGGTTGAGTATTAACTGTTGACTCGATTTTATGATTCCGATGCAACCGGAAACGATATAAGGGAGGGGAAAGCGCCAAAGCCTGAGAGCGGGAGAATAGTTTTGAGTGCAAAAGATGGTGCTCGTCGCGGATCGTAACGCCGATCGCAGTCGCAGCGCTTCGCCTGGAGTGAATTTTGAGAGAGGGACAATCTTTGTTCTGCCGAATGCCTTCTGGTATTAATCAAACTGAGCTAACTTTGGCGCGGTAGAGCAGTTTGTCGCCTTGTCTGTACCCTGTGTAGCGGACTTTGACGGGTTCTCCGGGCTCGGCTGTTCCTTCCATGAGCTGGTGCTGTTGGGGGTTGTAGGGAATCTCGGCTCCGACTGGGGCGATCGACTCTATCCCCCAATGCTCCAATAACTGCTCGACTGGCCGCAGCAAGGGCAGTAGTTTCTGAGCCCGCAAGTTGTGATTTTCCTGAGCTTTGCTCGCAGCAGTCGGCCACTGCAACATCCAAGATTCTAAAATTTGCACGCTAGATAGCTGGAATTCCTGCATCAAAGATTCTCGCTGCTGTTCGATCGAAGCTTGCAGGCGCTGATATTCTTGTTCTAGGGCTGTCGGTGGTGCCTTTTCTAACTCTACATAGTTTGGCGTCAAGGTTGTGAGCAGTTCGGTTAAGGAAATTTGCAAAGCTTGACTAATTTTGAGCAGGATGTCGGCTCTGGTTTGGAGGGCTAAGCCGCGACGCAGGCGACTTAGCTGGATCTCGGAAACTCCTGCTTTTTGGCTGAGTTCTCGATCGCTCGAAAGCCCCGCCTGTTCCATCAGGCGTTGCAGTTGAGGAGCATAATCTGGAATATTGGCAGTCACGAAAAACTCATCCAAATTAATAAATGGACATATTCTCGATCGTAAACTGTCACGAGCCTTAAGGAAATACATCTGTGGGGCGGGTTCCTGCGCCTACCCCACAATTTTTTTGTGGCTATTTGACGGCAACTTTTGCAGCGGTGGCTGTTGCAGTTGTCGCAGAACCTTGCAAATGCGCTTCTAGGAACCACAAACGCTTGTCAATTGTCCGCGAAATTTCGGTGTAAAGATCCGCTGTATCGGCATCGCCGAGTTCGTCTGCTTTGTCGATGGCGACTCGCAGGTGTTGGGCGTAGGGTGCGTAGCGATCGGCCAAAGCCGTCACGTACTCTTTCCCATCTAAAATGTCGAAAGGAAATTCTGGCAGGATCGAATCTGCGGCGGCTGTGCGGGCTGTTCCTACAGCCAAACCGCCCAAAGCTGTGACCCGTTCGGCAACCAAATCGATGTATTCTTCGAGTTCTGTTGCCATTTCGTCAAATAGCAAGTGCAACTGGTAGAAGTCCATGCCTTTGACGTTCCAGTGAGCTTGCTTGACTTGAGTTTTTAAGTCCAGAGTCGTTGCTAGCGTGGCGTTGAGCAGCCCCACTACTTGAGAGCGGGTGGCGGCTGACATATCGATGCGGGTGGGGTAAAGATGTTGTTTGTGGTTGTTGGTAGTCATAGGTTTTTAGCTTGTTATTAGTGATGGTCGATCGAATATTTGCCTGTCATGAATTTCTGTTGAGAGGCTCAGGCTAGGTGCATCTGCAACACCGCACGGGGAGCTCGGCGTATTTTACAGCGGATAGTTTCTAAACCGAGACGCTGGCAAGCTTCGTACCGATGGCAACCGGAAAATCCGTAATACTGACCATCTACTTCTAGCACGTCGATGGGTTCGTTTAAACCTACCTCGCGGATGGATTCCATGAGGGCGGCGACTTTAGTTTGGTCGTTGACTCGCGGCAGGGGGCGGCGAATCTGGTTGAGGGGTATTTCTTCGATCCTCATGGCGTTGGTCTGTTTTGCTTATTGCTTAATCATACTCGTAATGACTTCGCTTTGTCAATAAATATGAGGACTTACGCAAAAACCTGCTTTCGAGATGATTACTCAGTAAGATGGAGACGAACAAAGCAACTTACAGGCAACCCCTGATGAACTCAACGACTGGCTTGTTAACTCGCATTACCCAAACCCCCGGTCAGTGTGGTGGTCGTCCCTGCATTCGAGGAATGCGAATTCGAGTCACGGACATCCTAGAAATGCTGGCTGAGAACGTCAGCGTTACTGAGATTTTAGAAGATTTCCCTGACTTGGAGCTTGCAGATATTCAAGCTTGCTTAGTGTTTGCTGCACGACGTACCGATTTCCCAAGACTGACGGCATGAAGATATGGATCGATGCTCAACTGCCACCAACTCTCGCAAATTGGCTGACAGATAACTTTAATTTAGAAGCGGTTGCGTTGCGAGATATTCAACTGCGAGATGCCCAAGATACCGAAATTTTTGAATCAGCACAAGCCGAAAAAGCTGTGATTATGACCAAAGACAGCGACTTCATCGATTTGGTATGTCGATTAGGAGCGCCCCCTCAAATTTTGTGGTTGACCTGTGGCAATGTAACAAACCGTAACCTGCGACAATTGTTAACTGCCACTTTACCTGATGCAATAGAACGATTGCGTCAAGGAGAGGCGATCGTCGAAATCAGCAACAACCCTTGAAGCCAATATTGCTGATAACGGAATAATGATTGCGTTCAGCGACTACTAAACTCTGCATCCACACCAAAATCGCTCAACCGTTCGTTGTGGCGGGATTCTTCGATTGCGGTCTACACTTTTCAAGTTTCGAGCTTTCAAACTATATTTTCCCTTGTCAATTGTCCATTTACTAAAAAGCATTCTCATCTTCACTGAGATCCCAGGCAGCTACACTGTATGGATAATCATTTTGCTCAACATCTACCCCAATAACCACAACTCGGCTGACAGGAGAAATGCTCCTAGCTTCATCCAGAGTATTTCTCATTATGTGATTTATTTTTTCTTCATCAATACGCTTATAGGCGAAGCCAGCCACTACGGCGCGATCGGGACTTGCTTCACTAATGAATATACAAGTATTATTGTGATCGGGTAGTTGCCAAAACTTATTGACAATTTTTTTAATTCGTTTGAACTGTTCTTCAAACTTTATTTGCTCATCATGAGTAAAATTGAGAAGTACACAACCAATTTCAGTCCAACGCTCAGGCTGCTGTGCTTCAATATGCTGGATAATGCTTCTCCACCAATGTGTTAATTTAGGCTTCGGTTTAGGAGTTTCACTTTTAGGTAATTCTCTCAGAAAAAATGGATTAAAAATGTTTGACAGTCCACGTAAGCGAAGACGCTGTTGAGCGAACTCAGTATTTAAGATATTAAACCCTGTATCAAGATAGAACGCAAGCAAATCAATCTCATCGCCATTATAATCAGCATTTTTCTCAAATTCGGCTCGCCGCACTAAGTAGTGTAGTTTCTCACAACTTCCCTCCAAAATTTCCAAGATAATTTCGAGATCAGCAAGAGACATAGTTGGAGACATTTCAAGATCAGATGCAATTAAACCCGCTTGTTTCAGATCGGTTGAACGACAAAAAAGAGTACCTAATGACTCTAAAGTAATACTCAATCGAACCACCTCACGTACTTGGGAACAGTCAACTTCATTTAATTCGCCTTTGCGATTCTTCAACTGATGCAAACCTGGATTTTTTATCAGGTAATCACAAAATCTTTTCGATTGAATGGATGGTTCTACCATTAATTTTTTGACAATCTTCTTTAGGCTCTCAAATGCCCCACGCTTTGTCGCTTCAGTCACTCTACCTGATTTAGCCTCCACAACTAGCAAATAAGAGTCGAGTAAAACCAGAAGGTCAGTTTCAAAAGTCTGCTTGGTTGTAGGATCGAACCATTCGCTACCTTGATAAACCTTGGCAGATGGGAAAGCTTTTTGGAAAAGCTGATAAATCTCTTGCTCCAAAAATTTTCCCCTACGCTCTTCATATTTTTTATAAATTTCAGCATGAGGTTTAATAATAGCTTCCATAATATCTATGAAATAATTGGAGAATAGTGTTATTACTGGGCAGAAATAAGTTCCAACCTCAAGCTTGATGAGAGGTTTCTGCCAAACAGGATTGCCAAGAAATAAATGTTCTGGATTCCAGTCTGATAAATCTCCGAAAGATAGCGACCAGGCATTCAGGACATCTTTTAATGCTTCTGGATTAACAGCTTTTGGGTAAGCATCTACAAACGTATCGAGTGTTAATGTGTAAATATGTTTTAGTCGTAGATCACTTTGACTGAAAATAATAGCTCTTAAGCCGTCAAGAGTTAAACCTTCCTCTTGAACATAGGCTGAGAGGTCTTCTGGAGATGAAGTAAGATCGGGAAAAGCTTGATAATATTTTTTGATAGCAATTTTGATACTTTTGGCTCGGAGTGAAGGCAGAGTTAAATTCCGATGCTGATTAATTCTGTACTCAACAATATCGAGTATTTGGAACCACATTTCAACTAAACAACCAACTCGAACTCCAATTCTTTGCTCGATCGTATCATCCAGGCTTGAGAATAAATCCGAAACAATCCGCTTAACTTGTTGCGGATATCCCCAGTTACGTACAGCTTGAGTATCTGCCCTGATCCCTTCTACTGTGATAAGCTTCTGATGCTGCTCTATGGTTGTCGATGGATCTGCTATGGATAAAGATTTCATGTTAAATCCCCGTGTGACATCCTGAACCAGTTGGCGAAATTCAACAAAGTCTTGTGGTAGAGCTGGTCTGAAATCAAATGAATCTTGTGAATGCTGAAGAAGAAGACCTTGTAGAAATTCTACATGATGTTGAAGGATTGGATTTTTTTCAGTCCATTCACGATTTATACCGGGTGAAGTAGTTAAATCGTAGTAGGCAAAAAACGATAGTAAAGAACAAGGCTCAACCTGAAAAATTTGTTTTTGCAATGTTTCAAAAGAGGTCTCAAATTGTTGCTCGAAGTTTTCACCTAATTTCTTAATAAATTCAACTCTTTCGTCTTCAGTCATTCCCTCCAACGGTGATGACATCTTGTGATAAGTGAATCCAGTAAATTCTTTTTCGACGCGACAAGTGGCAAAACCTTTAGACTGGTTTTTATTATTGGCTTGGGCAGAGGTTTTCTCTTTCTTCCGTTTCTTCTTACTCACTGTAAAACTCACCTAAACCATGATACTTAGTTCTCCATCCCAATGATAGCAGGACTTTATTAAAATACTCAACTCGGACAGATAACTTGGATAGACCGCCCCGATCTAATCTAAGCAGTCGAACTATTATTAGCGTGAAACTTTCCGCTGCGACAGAATCATCTCAACTCAATCCCGCAATAATATTGACGCTCATAGCCAGAATAGCGGTGTTAAAAAAGAACGACAGCACGCTGTGAAAAAGCACGAGATACCTCGTGGAACGAGAAGTGATCTGCACGTCTGCAACTTGGCAAGTCATGCCAATACCAAAAGAGAAATATAAAAAATCTTTGTAGTCAGGTTCCTCGTCGCCCGGAAAATCCAAACCCCCCGCCTGCAAGTAACTGCCGTGCTGCTTGCTGCGGTTTTTGTAGTAGCTGCGGGCATAGTGCATCGTGAAGATAGTGTGTACCTGCATCCAAGACCCAACAATTGTGAGGACAGAAAGCCCCAAGTGCAGAAATAGCAAATTCGGGGACAAGCCTTTGGTATCGCGCAGCAGGAAGAAGATGGCTAACAAGCTAGCACAAGCCGCGGCCACGATCGTACTTAAGATTGTTAAGCGGCCAGCATCCAACTGCTGAGCGTGGTGGCGCATCATTTCGGGAGTGCCTTGCAGCATCAGCATCCAAGTCAAAATCAGAAAACTGACCGCGCCCGCGTTCCAAATGCACAGCGTCCGAGTCAGGGGGAGATAGTCAGGTGGCAGCAACACAGCAACTGCCATAGCAAAGAGAAAAGACACAAACACGCGGTGCCGGACGCTCCAGACCCAGTGCATTTTAGATTGGGAAACATTTTTCACAATAATCTACTGTAATTTAGGCACAGTCAGGGTTAGAAAATCTAAACTACTGCTATCTTGGCAGGCAATCCCAAAAATTAACTATGAATTGGCAACACGCAGCACAGGCAGAATTTTTCATGCCTTTCGATAGATCGATCGACCTCAACGTTCTAGGTACAGTGGGAGAAAAGATAAATTGTGGCTTGAAATTATGGCATCCTCCCAACCGCTCAAAGGCATTGAATTGATCGACTGCGCCAAAGCTAACGCCCAACAAGGAATCGCCACAGCCGCGAAGCTCTGCGGCTACGGAAGCGACCTCAACACCTTCGAGCGGGAATTGAAAAAGGCTTGCCAAGACATCGGCGTCGAAGTCAAGGAGTTAAGCGACTTGATTACGGCTCAGCAGATGATGAAACAAGGAATGGGTATTGAAGTCGCTCCAGATACTCCCTCAGAACTCTAGGCTCAATCTCCACCGCACCAGTTTTAGAGCTAAGATTGCCCTGACACCAGTATTTTGAGTCTGCTAGCTGAGGCAGGCTAGAATGTTTTGCATGGGAGCTTCCGACTTTTGGCAGGAGTCGTGTTTTCTCCCGCGAAGAGGGTGCTTTCTGGAGGGTGCACAGATTGTTAGGAGGACTGTCGTGTCAGATCAGCAAGACCGAATTATGCGTTTGTTTATAGAGGAGGCTAAGGAGCACCTCGATACTCTAGAAAATGGTTTAGTGGATTTAAAGTCCACGATGAAAGACCCCGAAAGCGTCCAAGAGATGTTTCGAGCCGCCCATTCCGTGAAAGGAGGGGCGGCTATGCTTGGCTTAGATAGTATTAAAACAACCGCTCACCGCTTGGAAGATTGTTTTAAGGTGCTCAAGGACGGGCCCGTCAAGCAGGTTGACCAAACGGCAGAATCCCTATTTTTAAAGGGAGTTGATACGCTTAAGGACTTGCTGGGGCGACTGGAGGGGCCTTTCGGCTTGAGGAATGAGGAGGGAGAAAAACTCGTGCAGCAGGTGATGCCTGTTTTTGCTCAACTGGAAACTCATCTCGATAAATTGGCGTCGGGCAAAGTGCAGGCTGCTGCTGGGTCTGGTACGCCCGTCGCTCCAACAGCGGGCGCTGTGCCGGCGAATTTTGCTGTTGAAGTGATGACTTTACTCAAAGAAATGTTGCAGGTGTTCAAGCAGAAAGAATCGGCTGCTAGTCGCTCTGAGTTGACTGCTGTGTGCGTTCGCCTCTATAAGTTGGGAGGTAAAATTGAGACTTGGCAAAATTTAGTTAAAACAGCTAGAGCGGCGATCGTTAATCCCAAAAACTCTTATAAAGTCTTAGCTCCGCTGATTATCAAAGAACTCAAGGAAGCTGGCGATTTAGTACAAGTGGGGAAAGTCAAGACGATCGTTCCGAGTAAAAATTTGCTACTTTTGGCAGCAAGCCCAAAACCTGCAGAGCCAAGCGCCCCAGCAGCCCCAGCCGCAGCGTCGAAGCAAGTCGCACTTCCCGCCGAACCGAAGGCCGTAGTCAAGCTTTTGCTCAAAACTTTCAACAAAAAGCAACTCTCGGAAATCGCCAAGTTACTGGTTAACGCCATCAAATCCTCGAACTAGGAGGTGTTGCAGTAGAAGATAGAATCAAAGCAATATTTGTGAGGCGGATAATTGTCTGGGGGTGCTGGCAGCCGGAGTTGAGCAGCAACTCGAAAAAATTCACTCACTCGATATTTTTGCCCTCTACCTTCTACTGTTGGGCAAGCCTGCGTTAGAATTAGTGGATATGTAGGCGTGCAATATTGTACCAGAATTAAAAATCGAGCAGGCTTTAGAAGGCGGTAGCTGTGAAACCAATTCGTTCATTAGAAGATGCTTTAAACCGCTGTCAGGCGATGGGAATGCGCTTGAGCCGCCAGCGTCGATTTATTCTAGAACTTTTGTGGGAGGCAAAAGAACACCTCTCGGCTCGCGAAATTTACGATCGCCTCAACAAACAAGCGCATTCGATCGGGCATACTTCTGTGTATCAAAATCTAGAAGCTTTGTCGAGAGCAGGGATTATTGAGTGCATAGAACGCTCCGAGGGACGCTTGTACGGCAATGTCAGCGACTCTCACTCTCACGTCAATTGTCTTGATACGGCTCAGATTCTGGACGTTCATGTGGAATTGCCGATCGACTTGATCGAGCTAATCCAAGAGCAAACGGGTGTCAAAATTGTAGACTACCGGATAGATTTCTACGGATATCGATCGGCCGAGTCCGCCACCCAAGCATCGAGTGTCAGCGATACGCCAAAGGCTTCGTAACGGATAAAGCAGCGGCTGTTGGAAGCAAAACCGATCTTTGTGCTGGGCCGATCGGTGGTATAAATGATTTAAGTATTTTGCTGGGTTCGATCGGTTTTTTTGCCGTAGCGCGCCGGAATTCGGCACAGTAGAAAAAAAATGAAAACATAAAAATGAAACTCGATCGACAAGTTTGGCGATCGAGAATAAAATTTACGACTATACCCAAAAAATCATTTCTACCCGCTACACGTAAAGTGTAGACCAAATCCGGCTGTAGTGCCCCTTTATTTTTAATCGGCTTGGAGGAGACGAAAGTTGGTGTAGTGGCGGTTTCAAATGCTGAGTCTGATAAGGAAATTTCTGACCCGGATTTAATATAAGACCTTAGTGTGAACAAACCTGACGGTCAACTGAGTACAGTTAGACCGCAGGCTTCTTTTTCCTTTTTTTCTCATGCTTTTTATAGTGAGGTAGTTCCACCCCCACTTGCTAATATAGTATCAGAGTATTTCCCGAGCATCTTGGGGTATAAAAGAATAATTGTCGGTTTGGGTACCGAAACCCGACGAGCCTTTCATCACGCGGGCGTAATTCCCAACGGGGTACGGGGCCGAGCGCTCAGATTAATCCCCTCTAAATATACGCCCGGGACTTCCCGGCTGGTAGTTAATCCTTACCCCAATTCATCTGCGGAGTCAAATCTAAAATCTAAAATCTAAAATCTAAAATTGATGGACTGACGGGGGCTTTATACTGTTTTTTCTGCTAAACGGCCCCGGAATCTGTCAATAACTGTTTGATAACTGGTATGATTTACGTGCCTCAAGAGCCTAAAATACTCGGAAGCAACCAGTGGGGCCAGACACAAACCTCACTATAAAACGCCGTAGAGGGAAAGATGGCCAGTACCTTGAAGGAAGTTCTCGATCTCCTTAACAGGAGTTAGAAGCCGACATCACAATCTATGATTTGATGTGGGAGTGTCACGTGAAGAGTGCGCATTACAGGACAGGCTGAAGTAATGGCGAGACGACAATCTGACCAATTCCACACACCACCGCAATACAACCCATCCCCTAAACCGACGGCACAGTTCAGTGCAGAGGCGACAGGCGATGCGAGTTCCTTCGTAACGGCCGGGCCGACCGAGGGAAAAAGAACTTTTTGGCAGTGGCAGCTTATCTGGCTGAGTCTCCTGGTGGGATTTGGAGTAACCGGTGCCGCTGCATTTCTGTGGTTGCTGACGATGCCGCCACCGCCGAATTGCCAGCAACTGTCGCCGCTGGCGGCGGACGGAGAGCGACTTTACTGCGCTCAACAAGCTGCTAAGTCGGGCAAGCTAGAACAGCTAGAATCGGCAATGGCATTGGTGCAGGCTTGGCCGAAAGAACATCCGCTATACTCGCAAGGTCAACATTTGATAGGGGAATGGTCGAAAGCCATTCTGGGATTTGCCAGGGCAAAAATTGAACTGGGCGATTTGAAAGGCGCTCTGGAGATTGTGGCGAAAATTCCGAAAACCAGTCCGTCTTACCCAGAGGTAGAGGAGGCTGTGACTGCTTGGGAAAAAAATTGGCAGGAGGGCCAAAAACTCTACGATACAGCCCTAGAAGCTTTGAAAAGTGAGGATTTAAGGAAGGCTTGGGATTATGCTCAAGCTTTGTTCAAGCTGGAAAATGTTTTCTGGAGTCAGAAGCGGTACAACGAGCTGATCCAGCAGATTTCTTTGGAAAGAAACGGCTGGCAACGCTTGCAAGAGGCTAGAGATTTGGCGAAGGACGGAACTCCGCAAAAGTTCGCTGAGGCGATCGTCCTGGCTCGCAAAATAGACTCGCAGCTTTTTGCCCGCGCTAAAGCTGAGAAGGAAATTGAGGGCTGGAGCCGGACTTTGCTGGCAATGGCTACTAAGCGGTTGGGGGCGAAAGACCTGCCGGGGGCGATCGAGGCTGCTTCAGTTGTGCCACAGGATTCGCTACTATTTGCGGAAGCTCAAGATTTGATGCAGTTGGGTAGAGCTCAGGCAGTGACTTGGAACCAGTCGATATCAACTCCGCTGCCACAACACATTTTTAGCTTGCTTGAAGGGCAGGGGGCTGCTAGCCAAATAGCTCCTGGTCGCCCTCTGTACAAGCAAGCTCAAGTTCAAATTGAAAATTTGCAGGTGCAGTTTCAAGATTTGCTGCGGCTGCAAGTGGCGAGCACGATCGCTAGTTTCGGTCAGATAGGGACGTTTGGACTCGCGATCGAGCAAGCGCAAACTATCGGACTTAAGCAGCCGCGGCGGATTCACGCTCAAACTTTAGTGGCTTCTTGGCGCCGGGAAATTGAGCGGATAGAAGACCAATCTTTTCTGACTCTGGCGAAGCAGTTGGCCCAAGCGCAGACGGTGGAAGGACTCAAGGGCGGTATGGCTCAGCTACTCCTGATCGCTCAAAACCGCCCCCGCAGGATAGAAGCGCAAACTCTGCTGGCTCAGTGGACGAAACGCATAGAAGTTATTCAAGATCAGCCTTTTTTGGATGAAGCGATCGCCCTGGCGAAGCAAGGAAAACTTAGTGCGGCTATTGAAAAAGCTTCGCAAATTAAGAGCGGTAGGACTTTGTACGCGAAAGCTCAGGATAATGTCTATCAGTGGGTGAGCGAACTGCAAGTGGCTCAAGACCGACCGATTCTCGATCGCGCTGCGGAATTGGCATCTCAAGGCAGTCTAGGAGCGGCGATCGATACGGCTTCCCAAATCGGTTACGGTAGGGCGCTGTATTCAGAGGCAGCAGGGGCGATCGGGCGCTGGAGTGCTGAACTCAGAGCAAACAGTGCGCCGCCGCCGGAACCCGCTCGCGAGTACGCGCCGGCTCCAGCAGAGGAGTACGCGCCAGCTCCTCGCCAGGAGGAGTACGCGCCAGCTCCTCGCCAGGAGGAGTACGCGCCAGCTCCTCGCCAGGAGGAGTACGCGCCAGAGCCAGAGCCTTACTATCCGCCTGCGAGAGAAGAGGCCCCGGCTCCCGAACCTTACAATCCGCCTGCTCCCGAGCCGGAACCTTACTATCCGCCCGCGAGGGAGCCGGAACCGGAACCTTACTATCCGCCCGCTAGAGAGCCGGAACCTTACTATCCGCCCGCTAGAGAAGAGGCCCCGGCTCCGGCTCCGGAACCTCCTCCTCCGGCTCCGGCTCCAGAACCCGCGCCGCCCTCGATTCCTGAATCGGCTGGGCCTCCTGATGCTAATTTGATCCCCGAGTAATTGGGTTTTCGCGCGATCGGTCTCTAAAATCTCAAATCTAAAATCAAGTGAGTAATTTCCAAGTGCTGACGATCGAGGGCGACCCCATTTTCCGGCTGGGGCTGCGAGTCGCTTGCGAGCAGTATCCAGACTTGCAAGTTGTTGCAGAGGTTTCAACGGCAACCGAGGGTTTGCGAGTTCTAGAAGCTCGCTTGATCGACTCTGGAGCAGCCAAGAAGCCCGCAGATTTGGTAATTTTGGCTGTTGAAACCCTAAATTTGCGATCGGGTCAAATAGAGGCGCTGGGATTTTGTCGCGAACTCAAAACTTTGTACCCCAATCTGCCTCTGTTGCTGCTAGGCGGGCCGCTGACACCGGATCTGTTGGCCAAGGTACAGGCGGCGGGCGCGAATGGCTATTGTCCTAAAGGTAGAGATATTTCCCTGACAATCGAAGCTATTCGCGCGGTGGCATCTGGTGGCACTTATTGCCCGACAGATACAGCAACTAACGGGGAAATAGAACTAAATAATGCAGCGGTGGTTCAAACAGGAGAAAACTCCGCAGCAATTGCAGATAAAAATGCAGATAAAAATGCAGATAATTCGACTGTTGATACGCCAGTACACAAAAAAATGCTGGCTTATTTTTGTCTTTCTGGACTACGGGAAATAGATGCAACTTTGGCGGTTGTTCAAGCTGATTTACAAGATATCAGAGCCGCAGAACCCACAGATTTGCCATCTATTTTAGATGGGGTTGTACTCAGCGGACGCCGCAGAGAATTGCTGGCTGCTCGCTGGATTGTCAGTCAGTTATTATTTGAAGGAAAAGGGGAGAAGGAAGAAGGAAGAAGGAAGAAGGAAGAAGGAAGAAGGAAGAAGGAAGAAGGAACAGGGGAGAAAGCAGAAGGCAGAAAGCAGAGGGGAGAAGGCAGAGGGGAGAAAGCAGAAATTAGAGGCGAGAATTTGTTAAATAATTCTCCATCGCAATTAGCGAATTTCCAAGTTTCCACTGAATCTTTGGTGGTTGCAACTAATTGGCAAGGTAGCTTGTTTGATTCGGTGGCGGCTAAATTGCAGTTTGATTTGGTGAATTTGACTGGCTTGCCTTTGGAAATCGATATTTTGCGATCGCCAAAAAAGCGTGAATTGATGAGTTCCATCCTGCGGAAGTTAAAGGATTTGCTGGAGGAATTGCGCTTTTCGCAAGTGCAGCAAACTCAATTGTCGCAAAAAATGCCTGCTATTTTACGGGATTTGTGGCTGGCGACAATCATAGATTTTTTTGGCAGATACTATACACTGCAAACAGGAGAAAATCAGGTTTTAGATGGCAGTAAAACAATCTTGAAAGTGGCAGAAAGTCAACAGGGAAGCGCTGCTTATCTCTTGGCAGGCAGTAGCGTAGAAGTTGTGCCGATACTGCTGGCAGATGCTGATGTAGTTGCAGCAGAAATCCTTGATAAAATACCGATGACAGTTGATTTTTTGGCACATTTGCTATTTGAAATTCCTCTAACAGTTGACAATATTTCTTGTATTGCTGGCAGCCCGGAAGCAATGCAGCGAGCTGAAGCTTTGTTAGAAAATTTGGCAATTCAAGTTGCTAGCGGAGTGGTACAGCCTCTACTAAATAATTTGGCGAATATTGAAGAAATCAAGCAAATTTTTTACGATGGTAAGTTGATTTCGACACGAGAAATTGAGCGGTTTCGGAATAATTTGTCGTGGAGATATCGCTGGGATAGCTATTTTGTAGAACCGAAAGCTATTTTTGAAAGCAGGTTTTGGCTGTTTGTTTTGGGCGATTCTGGAATTAAGAAAATTTCTATTTATGCTCCGAGAAATCTGGAGCTAGCACAGTTGTCTGGGTGGCAGTTAGCCTTGACTTTGCTGCTGGAAACCAGGGATGCGATCGCACCTAGAGTTCGCGCGGTTATTTCGCTGTTGGGTGCTGGGGTTGTTTACTTTTTGACTCAGGTTATAGGGCGGGGAATTGGTTTGATCGGGCGGGGAATTATCCAGGGGATTGGTAATTCTTTGCAAGATAGTAAGTTTGGGAAAAATGGGTGATTAGTCATTAGTCATTAGTCATTAGTCATTAGTTGGTAGTCATGAGTGAGCTAAAATATTTATAGCTGGTGGTATGATAACTAAATGGTAGACAGTTGACAATCAAGCAATTGGGTACTGGCCTCCCGGATTCATCTGTGGGATTAATCTAAAAATTAAAATGGGTTGACATTTTATGAGTATTATGATAGCGATAGATGCCGATCGCATAAACAGTTTAGATTTGTCTCCGGTGCGGACTGCGATTGAAAAGTGGCTGGCCGCAGGAGCGATCGCCCAAAACGAACAACAGCTACAATTTGAAATTGAGTATCCGCGCGAAGAGTTAGATCCGCGAGAAATTTCGGAAATTCCGGAAGTGCGGCTGTGGTTTATTCGCTTGGATGCTTGTTATCCTTGGCTGCCATTTTTGCTGGATTGGAAAGCAGGAGAATTGGCGCGCTATGCCGCGATGTTGGTGCCGCACCAGTTCCACCGCACCCAAGGTATTCAGTACAATCCTGAAGCTTTGGAAATGTTTTTGATGAACAAAATTTTTGTGTTGACTGATTGGTTGAATCAGCAGGGAATCCCCAGTAAATCGAAGTTGATGGCGATGTCGCAGATGTTTGGTTATGATTTGGAAGATGCTTTTTTTGATGTGATTGTGCCTCACAAATAAGCGAGCGCGCCTCTAATTAAAATCGTCCTAATTAGGTAGGCTACTCTATGCCTTAAGAGTTACCAACAAAGGTATAAACCCGGTTTCTTCTCTTGTGGGGCGGGATTTCCAGTCCGCCTCCGCAGCTATAAGTTCTATCCACAACAGGTTAATTAAGCTTAACAGCAACCGCAATCAGACTTTAATACAATCATAAAACCAGCGCGCCTCAAAAAATTGTTGCTGGACTTCAGAATTTTCTCAGAATTGAGAGTTAGTTTAAATAGACAACGATCGCCCGATTCAATCGATCGAGGAAATTTACCATGAAAACAGATTACCTCATCGTCGGCAGTGGTTTATCAGCACTGGTTTTCGGAGCTTTGATGGCCAACTCCGGCAAAACCGTACACATCCTCGAAGCTCACGAACATCCGGGAGGTTTTGGTCACACCTTTACGATGGCCAACAAATACACGTTTAATGCCCAATTCCACTACGTTTGGGACTGCGGCGAAGGACATACAGTCAATCGAGTTCTCAAAAAACTCGGTCTCGATCGAGATGTCACCTTTGAACGGTACGATCCGAATGGCTTCGACCACATGAGGATGCCTGGGTATGCGCTCGATATTCCCTCGGAACCAGAGGAACTGATCCGCAGATTGTCGGCGCTGTTTCCCGAAGCGGGCGAGAGAATTCGCCAATTCGTCAACGAAGTCGAGAAAACCGGCAACGGACTCAGAAAACTCGCTCCTCCGGTCAAACCAATTGAATTGCTCAAAAATTTCGGTGACGTATTCTGTGCTGTCCAACACCTCAATAGTACACTTCAGGACGTTTTCGACAAGTTCCAACTCCCGCAAGCCGCCCAAACCTTATTAGCCCTGCAATGGCCGGACTTTTTGCTGCCTCCAAATCAGCTTTCTTTCTATGCTTGGATTGCCTTGTTTAGAGGCTATCAAGAAGGCGCATTTTACCCGACGCAGCATTTTGAAGATGTCATCAATTCTTTAGTTAATGTCATTGAATCCAACGGGGGAAAAGTTCTACTAAACCATGAAGTCACGAACTTTAGGCTAACAAACAGAACAGTAACGGGAGTTGAAGCGATGGATTTGACCACGCATCAAACCCATGAATTCACGGGGGAAAACGTAATTTGCAACCTAGACCCGAAAAGAGCAGCCAAGATGATTGGAGAGGAACTGTTCTCTAAAAAAGTGCGGCGGAAACTCAACTATGAGTATTCTGCCTCTAACTACATGGTGTACTGCGTTGTCAAAGATATCGATCTCCGAGACTATGGATTTGGCAAGTGGAATACGTTTCATTCGGAACACTTGGATCTAAATGAAGCTTTTGCTCAAATGTATGAGCAAAATGATTTTTCTCGTCCGAGCTTTGCAATTACAACGCCAACTTTACTGACCCAAGCGCGGCGGGATTGTCCAGAAGATTGTCAAATTGTCGAATTTCTGACTGTTGCTAATTACAGCTATTTTAAACAGCTTTGGGAGACGGATCGCAAAGCTTACAGACAGAAGAAACAAGAGATTCTGGACTCGATTTTAGATGTAGTTGAAAAACACTATGTTCCGAATTTCCGCAAACACATGGTCTTTCATGTTACCGGAAGTCCGACGACTAACGAGCGCTTCTGTTGGTGTCCTAACGGTAATTCCTACGGTTCCAGTCTGACGCCGCGCAACATGGGGGTCGCTCGACTAAATCATGAAACATCCCTCAACAATTTCTATTTCTGCAACGCCTCTTCGGGCTATCCAGGCTTTGCACCGACATTTTGGACGGGGGCGCTGCTTTATCAACGTTTATCCGGCGATGCGATTTTAGGCTAGGAGGAATTGGTTACTCGGCGATTGAAATCGCTACTACAGAAACGAAGTCTGCCTCCGCAGACTAAAAAATAAAAAGGGCATCACATCCAACCTGGCAACGAGAGAAAGCTAGAAAAAGGTTCTTGTCCCCCCCTTAAGAAGGGGGGTTAGGGGGGATCGGATCGTTTCTCCAACAGCTCTTAAGCATTCGATGATTAATGTTCCATTCTATCAATCTAGGAGTGAACTATGAGAATTGCAATTGTTGGGGGCGGAGCCAGTGGTATGGCAGCAGCCTACTGGCTCGATAAACAGGGGCATCACGTCACTGTGTTGGAAAGTCAGCCGATTTTAGGCGGACACATTCGGACGCTGAACAAAAATGTTGTACCCAATCAATCGGAGTGCAATGAAATATTAGAAAATGGCGTGCTGGAATTTCCCACTGTGTTTTACAATTTCGCGGCTTTTATGCAGGAGCTAGGCGTTGAATTAGAACCAGTGCAGATTGGTTCCGCGCTGTTTTTTAAAGATGGCACCCACTTTTTGTCGGCGGTATCTATCCAAAAGAATTTCACCGGAATCCAACGCCTGATCGAGTATTTGCGACTTGATAGTCTCTACGCTCGTTCGGCGGGATTTATTTTAAAAATGCGGTTTGCTAAACAGCATGATTTCTACGATGTGCCGCTTTCTGAGTCTTTGAAAAGCTCGTGCGTCCGCAATTATTGGCTGAAGTTGCTGACGATGTACAGCTACTCGATACCGTTTGAATTGCTCGACAATTTCCCGGCAGAATTAGCGATGCCTGTTCTACGCGAATATGGCTCGGTCAACTGGGTGAGAATTAAAGGCGGGGTGTATTCTTACATTGAAAAGATTTTGGAGCGGTTTAAGGGGGATATACGGCTAAATGTGGAAATTGCCAATATTTTTAGAAGTGCGGATGCTGTAAAAATTGTGCTTTCTGATGGGGAAATCCAGGAATTTGATAAGGTGGTTTTTGCGATGCCACCAGACCAAGTGATGAGGCTATTGTCTGACCCGACGGAGGCGGAAACGAAGCGGTTTTCGGCGTGGAAAGCCAATTATGCAACCACTGTACTGCATTCGGATACATCAATGTACGATCGCTACGGTATCCGCAAGTTATCAGAATTTGATTTTTTCGAGACGGACAAGGGATGGGGATATAATGCGAGCTTGAATCAGCTTTGCGGCATCTCATCGCCACCAGAGTACAGTTTAGCATTTCAATTGGAGGAGTCGATCGCCCAACAGCACATTATTCACATTCAGAAACATCACACGCCGCTGTACACTGTCGAGTCTTTTGGATATCGAGATGAAGTTATAGAGACTAATGGCGAGAACAACACTTATCATGCGGGAGCTTATTTGGGGGATGGTTTGCACGAAGGAGCCATTACCTCTGCTTTGCGAGTCGCGAAATTAATCGGGTGATCTCAATTGTGATGCTACAAACTCTCGCAAATCTCAGTAAATTTCTTGCCAGTGCAACACTCTCACCAGAACCTCCGAGAAGCCCCTGGCTTTAGACATGGGGAGGGATAGGAGTGGTAATTAAGGGGGTTCAATACCCCTTTAATTACCAAATCAATAGCTATAGCTATAACCATCTTTTTTGTGAATATGTGTGCAGTATTTGTGACTAATGCCCGCAACTCTTCCGGTCGCCGTAGCGATATCGAAACTACCACTTGCTCGACAAAGAACCCGCCCAACGTAAAAGCCTATTTTTTTCCCAGAGGTAACGGTCGCTTTAACGATATCGCCTGTTTGGAAACCTTTGTGAATCTGGGTTTTGGTACGGTGACGAGATGGGTTGAACTCAGCGGGTTTGTCACCTCCCCCGCTGGTCTTCAAAACCGTGCTTGAAAGATTTCCTTTCACACGGCTCCTCAACTGTGGACGCTTTGTCATAGCAAGCCTCTTGCCGTTATTCAGGTTTAGGGGGGAGTGTGGCGTTTGCCTATCTCCTCTTTGGGGGCTAGATATAGAACGGAAATTCATCTATCAATACTCCGTAGATTCCAACCTGCCGTTGTTTCCCTTCAGCGTGATTTCTTTCATATGTGTAGTTACCGTGTATCTGGTCGTGACAGATTGTGTGTACAAGTTCAAGGTTTACCCATGAATTGTTTTTGTGATTTTTGTCCTTATGGTGGACTTCCGTATCCAGTACATCGGTGATGTATAACCCACAATGAATACATCTTTGTCTTTGTTGCTTGAGCAGAATTGATTTCCGTTTAGGCAACTCAGGATGCTCTCCAGTTCTTGCAGCCCAGTAAGCTATATCACCGTCGTAGGGGCTTTTTTCGCCTTTGACCTTCACATACTCGTCTTTAGTATACCAATTCACTATGAAGGTACACTAAAATATAGGGTAAAAGTAGAGGAAATCCAATATGGCGAACAAACTTCAGG